>JARGFK010000084.1 GCA_029211065.1 Desulfobacterales bacterium | reverse complement strand
ATTCACGATTTAGCCGCTAACCCAGACGCAATAACGATAAGGCTTTTCACAAATCCAACCGTCATTTGCACACATAGGCATTTATTATATCAAATATTATTAAAACATGCTGAAAATATTGTTAAATTTATAGTAATTTTATTTCAGGCATAATTATTGCTGAATTAGATAAGCAGAATGGGTTTTGTTGTATGGACTATTTCTGTGGCACTTAACAGTCGGAGGGAGGAGAGATGAAAATAAAAATATTCATCGGCATTATGATGATGGTCTTTGTTATGGGGATATTAATTACAGTTTCCTGCACCAAGAAAACGGTTATGTCTGAACCGTCCGTCAGTAAAAGCGAAAAAACCACAACGGCGGTTGAAGCGACACAAACAGTGGAAGCCAATCAGAAGGAAGTTAAAGATAGCGGAAGTTCGTCAGCGGAATCGCAAATCCCTGAAGAAAAACGTATTAAAGCCGAGCAGCGTCACCAACCAGAAGACACCCGGCGCCATGAAAAGGCCGGAAAGAGAACTTTTTTAAATGAACTGGTCCTGTTTGACTTTGACAGTTCGATTTTAACGGCCGTCGCACAAAACCGCTTAAAGCGAAAAGCACAATGGCTCACCGATAATCCGGATGTTTCATTCATTATCCAAGGACATTGCGATGAACGGGGAACAGGATCGTATAATCTTGCGCTGGGAGAAAGACGCGTCCAGGCTGCCAAAGCCTTTCTAATGGACCTGGGAATTTCAGCTGGACGGTTTTCGACTGTCAGTTATGGCGAAGAGCGTTCTTTTGCCGCCGGTCATAACGAAGGTGCTTGGCGTTTGAACCGGCGCGCCCATTTTGTGATTGAATAGTCATAATATGTTAGTGAAGTTCAGAATAATAGACGGCAACTTAAGAGGTGCGACATGATTAAAAAATTGATTGTATTGTTCGCGGCGGTCTTTGCCTTTAGCGTGGTGGCCGATTATCTCGGCATTATTCATATTGCGGTCGACCAAGATAAGCCCAAGGTATTGGAAATCAGAGATGAATATGTATTAAAGTCCTCAAAAAATTTAGATCCAAACTCATTTTAATATTCCCAAGACAGTTTTTTTAGGACCTGTGTTTTTGATAATGCTGAATCCTCGGGGCAGGGTCACGCCTGTCCCGATTTTTTTATAAAATCGCGTTGAAGGATATTTTGACAATAAATCGCAATTTTGTTACAGAAAACATATTTGAATTATTAAGGATTAAAACCATGTCTCTGCCTTTGGACGGTACGTATGATCTACAGGGGCACCGCGGCGCCCGCGGTAAACGGCCTGAAAATACGATCCCTGCCTTTCAATTCTGCCTTGAAAACCACATGACCACGATCGAACTGGACACCAACCTGACAAAGGATCATCAGCTGATCGTGTATCACGATACGGTGCTAAACTGTAAGCTCTGCCGGCATGAAAATGGAAAACCGGCAACACCCGTACCGATCAAGGATTTGACGGTGACGGAATTAAAACAGCTTGATTGCGGGGTTTCCCCCAATGAAGACTTTCCTGAACAAATCCCGGTTAAAGGCACACGCTTGATCACCCTTGCGGAGTTCTTTGACTTTGTTCGGAAATCCGAAAAGGATCAAGTCCGTCTAAACCCGGTTCGTTTTAATATTGAAACCAAATTCAGGCATGATTACACTCCGTCAGATGTAAGCGTGATGGCAGGGTTGATGGTCAAAACCATTGCCGATGCAGCTATGACGCAACGGTCCACCGTCCAATCGTTTGTTCTTGAAGTCCTGCCCCAGGTCAAGAGGCTCAATGAACACATACAGACTTCGGCGCTTTTTGAGCCGGGACCCGTCCGGGCGTTTCTGTTAAAATCGGGCTTTTTGTGGGGCCGGGAGGAAATAATCCAAAAAGCCCTATCGGTGGATGCGGATATTATTTCCCCCCATTTTCTCTATATTGATCGAAAATTTATTCAGCGCTGTCACAGTTTCGGCAAAAAGGTTCTTCCCTGGGTTGTGAATCAGGAAAAGATGATGGAAGATTTTTTTGAATGGGGGGTTGACGGCATTATTTCGGATTATCCCGACCGGCTTTACCGCGTTTATTCAAGATGGTCGGAAGATCGAAATCGAAAATAGAATTTCTCCCGATCTTTTCGGTCAACGCTACGATTTTGGTTCACTTTACTGATTTTTTAAAAATAATATCGCCGTAATAAGCGGTCGTTGATTCACCGGTGTTGTCTGAGTCGCTCATAATGGCAACACCGGAGATCATCGGCGGCTCTTGCCCAAAAGCCGATTTGTAATCTTCATAGACGTTTCTCTCTTCCTGAATCCATTGATGTAACAGGGAATCACCGCTTTCCACCACAATCATTTTAACCCGATCCGTGTATGGGTTTGGCACAACGCTCCCTTTGGGCGTTTTGCTTTCCCAGATATAGGTGATGGCGCCGCCGGGGGGATATTCCCCATAAAGCAGGCGGGCGGTTTCATACTTGAGTTTTTCAAACAGGTCCATGCTTGCGGGATCAGATTCGAAGGTGATATACAAACGGGCGGGATAGTCGTCTCCCGCCTTAGTAGTGACATCTCCCTTTTGGTAAATGTTCAATACCTTCCAGCGCCATTCAATCAGCGGATATGCTCTTGGGTCGATCCGTATCTTGCGGATAAGTCCGGACGATGACGCCTCACTGTTCGCTTTGACTACCTTTTGGCCGGCTTCCATCACCAGGGTGTAGCGGGTGTGCCGGGGAATCTTTTTAAAAATAAGCGGTTCCCATCCATCCGGCAGTGCGACGCCATCGGGGGTGCTTGAGAACATGCCGACGCCGAGAACAGCGTCCGGCGGTAGATCCGAAAGGATTGGATCGGGGAGCAGAACCATGGACAGGAGGCCCCCAACGATGACGAATATTTTTGTAATCTTTTTTGGTTTTAAAATGTTTTTCCGCAGAACCTGTTGTTGAAATTCGGCGCATGAATCGATGACTGAATATAATCGAATTTAAAAAAAATGGAAAGACGCTTTGGCTGCTTGCGACGGTCGCGAAATTCATGTATTTTGACTTTATAAGGTGCCATTATTTTGCTGAATGATGCAATGATATGAATCGATGGATTTGACCGTATGGAAAATAACAACATTATAGATGAATATGTCCGGTCTCTAAAGAAATCCGACCGGCTGGGGGCGCAGGTGGTTTACCACCATGTCCTGCCGGAGACGCCGGCGTTCTGGTCGGATCTGGAAAGGCCCCTGTCCAATGAATTACAGGACATTATGCAGAAGTCCGGCATTCAGCGGTTGTACCGGCACCAGGCCGCCGGCATCGACCAGGTGCGTTCCGGACGGCATACGGTTGTGGCCACGCCCACCGCCAGCGGCAAAACCCTGGTTTACAATCTGCCGCTGTTTGAGAAGGTGCTGGCGGATGCCGCTGCCCGGGCGTTCTATATCTTTCCGTTAAAAGCCCTTGCCCAGGATCAGCTGCGCGCTTTTGAAATGATGGCGTCATTCTGCAAAACGATAAAGCCTACAGCCCGAATCTATGATGGGGACACATCCGCCTGGCATCGCAAACGTATCCGTACATCACCGCCGAATGTGGTAATGACCAATCCGGAAATGCTGCACCTGGCAATCCTGGCGCACCACCCCCAGTGGGCTGCATTTTTATCCGGCCTGAAACTGGTCGTGGTCGATGAGGTGCATACCTACCGGGGTGTCATGGGCTCCCACATGGCCCAGGTATTCAGAAGGTTTCAACGGGTGTGCAGGTATTACGGTTCTCTTCCGACATTTATTTTCAGTTCCGCCACCATCGGCAATCCGGAACAACTGGCTACCCAGCTGACAGGACTTCCGGTCAGAACCGTAACCCAAAGCGGTGCGCCCCAGGGAAGGCGTCATGTCGTTTTCATTGATCCATATGAGGGTCCGGCCCAGACCGCCATTTTACTGCTGAAAGCAGCGCTTCACCGCGGTCTGCGAACGATTGTCTACACGCAGTCGCGCAAGCTGACCGAGCTGATCGCAATCTGGGCGCAAAACCGATCCGGAGCGTTTGCCGACCGCATCAGCGCGTACCGGGCCGGATTTCTTCCCGAAGAAAGACGCGCCATCGAAGCCAGGTTGTCCAGCGGCGAACTCCTGGCGGTGATATCCACCAGCGCGCTGGAGCTGGGCATTGACATCGGCGACCTGGACCTGTGTATTCTGGTCGGCTATCCCGGAACCGTTATTGCCACCTGGCAGCGAGGCGGCAGGGTGGGGCGCAGCGGGCAGGAATCCGCACTGGTGATGATCGCCGGTGAAGACGCCCTTGATCAGTATTTTATGCGAAACCCCCACGATTTTTTTGAACGGCAGCCGGAATCAGCAGTGGTCAATCCTTATAACCCTGAAATTCTGATGAAACATCTCACCTGCGCCGCAGCGGAACTGACCCTTCGGCTGGATGACCCCTACCTATCGGAAAAACCCGTTGAAAAAGCGCTCCTCAAGCTGGAAGCCGGCGGCGACCTGCTGCGCAGCGGCGACGGCAACGCATTTTATTCAAGCCGCAAGAGACCCCACCGCACCATCGATTTGCGGGGGGCGGGTTCACAGTTCCGCATCGAAAAAACGGGCAGCGGTGAAAGCACGGGGGAAATCGACGGATTCAGGGCTTTCAAGGAAACGCATCCGGGGGCCGTGTACCTGCACAGGGGTGAAACCTATCTGGTGGATCAACTCGATCTGGGCACCGCCACCGTAAAAGTGACCCGCACCCAGGTAAATTACTATACCCGCGCACGGGGATTTAAGGATACGGAAATCATTGATATATACGACCAGAAGGGAGCAGCGGGCACACGCGTTTTTGCAGGACGCTTAAAGGTGACCGACCAGGTAACCGGATATGAAAAATGGGCCATCCATACCAAAAGACGGCAAAACATCATTCCACTGGACCTGCCGCCGCTCGTTTTTGAAACCGACGGTTTGTGGTTTGTGGTGCCGCCTGAAATCCAGCAATCGGCTGAGTCCCGCCAGATGCATTTTATGGGCGGCATACATGCCATTGAACATGCCGCCATCAGCATATTTCCCTTATTGGTAATGGCGGACAGAAATGATCTGGGCGGCATTTCCACCCCCTTTCATCCCCAGACCGCACAGGCCGCTATTTTCATTTATGACGGCGTTCCCGGCGGCGCCGGGTTAAGCCGCCAGGCATATGAACGGGCTGAAGACCTGTTGGCTTATACCCACAAGGCGATTGCAAGCTGCCCCTGTGAATCCGGATGTCCCTCCTGTGTGCATTCCCCCAAATGCGGCTCCGGCAACCGGCCCATTGACAAAGGGGCCGCCCTGTTTCTGCTGGAACAGATAAGGGCAGCGGCCCAAATGCCGCCGCCGGCGACCCGGCAGATTCAGTCAGCCCCTAGGACGCGACCGGCGCCGCTTGAAACCCCTATAACGAAGGGACGTTACGGGGTGCTCGATATTGAAACCCAGCATTCGTTTCAGGAGGTGGGCGGCTGGCATCGGGCGGATCTGATGCAGGTCAGCTGTGCTGTTTTGTACGATTCCGGGGATGATCGTTTTTACGAGTTCTTAGAACACCAGGTTCCCGATCTGATCAGACATCTGGAACGTCTGGATGTGGTGGTCGGTTTCAATATAAAGCGTTTTGACTATCAAGTCCTGGGCAGATACACATCCCTTGATTTCGGCAAAATCCCCACACTGGATATTCTGGACGAAATCCATAAACATCTCGGCTACCGATTGTCGCTGGATCACCTGGCGCGGACGACCTTGGGGGTCCAGAAAAGCGCCGACGGGCTGATGGCCCTGCAGTGGTGGAAAGAAGGAAGAATAAGGGAAATCGTCGCTTATTGCAAAAACGATGTCGCCATCACCCGGGACCTGTTTCTATTTGGAAAAGAGAACGGCTACCTGCTTTTTCAAAACAAGGCCGGCCATACCGTCAGGGTACCTGTGAAGTGGTAGAGACCTTTGTAAAATACCCCCTCCTGAATCTATTTTAAAATTCGGGAAACAATCGCATCCCCCATGGTTTTCGTGTCAACCGCTTTATCTTTCTCGATTGCAATGTCAGGGGTGTAGATGCCGTCCGCCAGAACGGCGTTCACCGCCGTTTCAATGCTGTCGGCGGCATCGGTATAATCAAAGCTGTGCCGCAGCATCATGGCGGCGGATAGAATCTGGGCGAGGGGATTGGCAATTCCCTTTCCGGCGATGTCCGGTGCCGAGCCGCCGGCCGGTTCGTATAGGCCGAATTTCTTTTCATTCAAACTTGCCGACGCCAGCAGCCCCATGGAGCCGGTGAGCATGGCGCACTGATCGGAGATTATGTCGCCGAACATGTTGCCGCATAACAGGACATCGAAGCGATGGGGATTTCGCATCAGCTGCATGGTGGCGTTGTCGACATAAATATGATCTAGCGCTACATCCGTAAATTCTTTTGAAATTCCGCGGACCACTTCCCGCCAAAAGACCATGGTCGTCAGGACGTTGGCTTTATCCACCGAGGTGACTTTTTTCCTGCGCTTGCGGGCGGCGGCAAAAGCCATCCGTGCGATTCTTTCAATCTCCGCACGGGTGTACACCATGGTGTCAAAGGCCTTTTCAGAAGGACCGGAGCCTTCTCTGCCTTTGGGCTGGCCGAAATAAATATCCCCCGTGAGCTCCCGGACGCACAGAATGTCGAATCCGTCGCCGACAATATCGGCCCGCAGGGGGCTGGAGGCTTTCAGGGATGGAAAAATTCTGGCCGGTCTGAGATTGCAAAACAGTTCAAAGTGCTTTCGCAGCGGCAGCAGGGCCGCACGCTCCGGCTGATGTTCGGGGGCAAGGTTCTCCCATTTGGGTCCTCCCACAGAGCCGAATAAAATGGCATCGCTGGCTTCGCACAGATTTAAGGTTTGTGCGGGCAAGGCCGTACCGTGATTGTCGATGGCGCAGCCGCCGACATCGGCAAATTTAAATTCCATTTCATGGGAAAATTTCCGGTTGACGGCTTCAAGGACTTTCAGTGCTTCCTGCATGACTTCCGGGCCAATTCCGTCACCGGGTAAAACGGCAACTTTTTTCATAATGAACCCCTCTTATTCGTTTGTGGATACGGCGACAACCGTCGGTGATGAAACAAGCCGATACTTTTTCATGAATTGAAAAAACCTTCAAGGACTAATTGGGGCAGCATTGCAATATAGGAACCCATCAGCTTTTTTTGGTTGTATTAAAGTGTTTTCCATTTTCAGCGCGGCTATCGACGATGCCGGCGGTCAAGACAAATCGCATGGCCTCATCAAGGGACATATCAAGGGGTTCCACTGCGGATTTGGGCACCAGGACGGTATATCCGCCGATCTGATAACTCATGGGCAGGTAAACCGCGATCCGTTCCGCTATACCGGCCGTTTCGGAAAAGGGCGGCAATTCACTCCGGGTGGTAAAACCGATTAATTTCATATCGGTATCCCCAAGGGTGATCATGACCACTTGCTGCTGGGCGGCATTCTGATCCCGGGCAATATAACCGATGAGGTCGCGAATTGAACTGTAAATGGTTTTGAAAAGCGGCACCCGGATAAAGAGTTTTTCCGCCCAAGAAAATAACTTTTGAATCAACAGGGCTTGCATCAGCGTGCCCATCACAAAAATCAGAAGAATACCGGCAAGCATGCCCAGACCGGGCAGATACCAGTGTGCCGGCAGGAACCAGCGGAATATTCTCCCCAAAAAGGATTCGGCCGAATAGACAAACCAGTATAGCAGATAAAGTGTCAGGGTTATGGGTAGAATGGCTGCCAGACCGGTCAGAAAATTTTTGCTGAATGATTTCATGATGTGTGTTCTCTCTCCCGCCGACCTGTTTGGGCCTAAACGGAAAAATGCTAAAATACTGAATTATTGTTAAAATACCCCTGTTGCAGGAATAACGTTCTTTTTCAAAAATGACTGGATCCGTTCCAGCAGTGCAGACATATTTTTTCTTTGGGCAGCCCGATGGCGGTGACCAAATCTTCCAACTTTTGAAATTCCAGAGAAGAGAGCTTTAACCGTTCCCGTATGCACCCCACCATGTCCCGATTCCTTTTTGTGCCGGCCGTGGCATATTCCGCCAGATACTGTTCGCCGTTGTCTTCAATTTCATCAATCGCCTTGCGCCCGGCCAAATCCGATGTGGATCGGGACGTGGAAAAATTGAGAAACTCACAAGGATAGATCAAAGTAGGGCAGGCCGGCCGCATATGAACTTCCACAGCCCCGTAGTCGTATAATATCTGGACGGTATCCTGCAACTGGGTCCCCCGGACAATGGAATCTTCACAAAAGAGAATCTTTTTACCTTCGATCAGCGCTCGAATCGGTATCAGCTTCATTTTGGCGACAAGATTTCGAATCTGTTGATTCTGGGGCATAAAGCTGCGCGGCCAGGTGGGTGTATATTTAACAAACGGTCGCATGTAGGGAATTTGTTTTTCCATGGCATATCCCAGGGCGTGACCGATTCCCGAATCCGGAATGCCGGCTACGAAATCAATGCCGGTTTTATCATGTTTGGCAAGGGAGCGACCGCAACGGTATCGGACGGATTCGACATTGATACCCTCATAGCTTGAGGCCGGGTAGCCGTAATAAACCCATAGAAAAGCGCAGATCTGCATTTTGTCGCCGGGTTTTTGCCGCTGTTCATATCCATCCTGGGTCATCAAGATGATTTCACCGGGACCCAGAAAATATTCGGTTTCATAACCCAGATTGGGGAAGGCACAGGTTTCCGAACTGGCTGCGTAGGCGCCGTCTTTTTTTCCGAGGATGATCGGCGTCCGGCCAAGTTTGTCCCTGGCGGCATAAATCCCTTTTTCCGTCAGCAGGAGCATCGAGCACGATCCTTTAATGGATTCCTGGGCGTAGCGGATACCGGCTTCGAAGGAATCCTGCTCGCTGATCAGCATGGCCACCAGCTCGCTGGGGTTGGTTTCGCCGCCGCTCATTTCAGAAAAATGCATGTTGGCCTTAAAGGCTTTTTGGGCAAGCTCCATGATATTGTTGATTTTGCCGACGGTTACAATGGCAAAGGTGCCCAGCTGAGAGCCGATGATCAACGGCTGGGAATCGTAATCGCTGATGACGCCGATGCCTTTGTTGCCATGGAGTTTCGGAAGATCCGCTTCAAACTTGGAGCGAAAATAATCATTTTCGATATTGTGTATGGAGCGTTCGTAACCTCGGTCGTTTTTGACGGCCATGCCACCCCGTTTGGTGCCTATATGAGAATGGTAATCGGTTCCATAAAACAGGTCCTGCACACAGTCGGATTTAGAAATTGTACCAAACAAACCACCCATAGATGCGCTCCTTCGTGATTTTCAAAATGAATTATACAGCCGGGTTATTATACGCGTCATGTCCATCTGCCTTATCAGATAATCGCTAAAAGCGGAAACACTCTTTTAGGCAATGAGATATTTTTTGGAGACCGAACCGTTTTCCGGCACCGCCCGGTTTGTTATAATAATCATATATATTCAAATAGTTGATTTAGATCTGTCAGCACAATGTCCGGCGATAGGTTTTGGCAGCGGGGATCGTCCTTTCGGAGTCGCAGCGAGCGTATATCGCCGGCAAAAAGGGCTGTTTTAAATCCCGCGCGTTTGGCCGGTAAAATATCATTCAGCATATCATTTCCCATGAACAGCACCGCCCGGGTTTGAATATTCATTTTGTTAAGGGCGTCGGCAGCTTTTTGGAACAGCTCCGGAGATGGTTTGGCAACCCCCATCTGATACGACAAGAATATCAGATGGGGATGGAAACCCAGATCTTCCGGCGCAGCGTCCAATAGCCATTTAAACAGGTAAGGTGTATAGAACTGCGCGTTGGAAATCAATCCCATCCGGATTTTTTTCGATCGACAGGTTTGGAGCAATTCTTCCAAATGGGGCATGGGATAAACGGGGTTGACGGTTAATTCATATTCCACGGCAAATTTTCGCGCAAATTCTCTCCCGGGGTTGTTGAGGACCTGCATCCAGATGCGGTCGATTTCAACTTCGGGGAACAAGATCCCTTGTTCTTTTTTAAACCGATGGGTTGCTGCGATGGCTTGGTCTAAAGCGTTCATCAGGGTTTGGGGATCTGATTCAACCCGATACTTTTGAATGAGATCTTCTATTTTGCCTGTCGGTTGCTCTTTGTTTTGGGAAAGGCTGATGTCTCCCGAAGCGCTGATGAGCAAGGTTCCGTAAATATCAAACAAGACGCAATCAATGCCGGTCAATGGTTTGCCGCTTTTTCTCAGCGAGGTCGGAATCGGTTTCAGGGGTTTCAGATAGCGGGATGCAGTACGTTTATTCAACATAGTCTCCCCAGGTCAACAGACTGAAGGACGCCGGGTCAAAAAACTGGGACAGCAGGATGCCCTTGTCGACCCGGTGCTTTACCGGGGTCTGGATGACGCAGCGATAGGTTTTTAAGAGGGTTTCCCGGTATAGACTTTCATTATAGGCGTTCATGACGGCGCTCTGATTGTGTGCGATAAGGCCGGTGTTGTCCGAAAGCCCATCGGTTGACGACAGCCAGGGATTACATTCAATCAGGCGGTTTTTATCTGCGGAACTACTGAGAATGCGGCTGAGAATGATCTTCTGAAATCGTTCATCAAGGATTCCAAAATCAACCATTCCGTCGACGATGGATTTCTGGACAGCCTGAAAGCCCTGGGCCGGATCGATTTTATAGTTATAACGGCCGCAGTTTGCGGCAATACATGCGAGCCGCCGACTGATAAAGTCGTCTTTGCCGATCCATTCCAACGGCACATCCATGCGGGAATACAGGTGCGACAGGAGAATCCCGTTCTCTTCAAAATCCTTGCATATTTCAGGGAGTTTTCGGCCCAGCAGGTATTTACCGGCAGACCAGGGTTCTAGAAATGAAAAACCGAATCCTTCCATCACGCTTGTGGTGATCACCAGTTTGGCTGAATTGACCAATTCTCTAAAATCAGCGTCCATCCCCGCATCAAAACGGACCCGGAGGTTTTCTTGTCGGACGTATGCCTTCCATCCCTCATAGCTTCGGATATCCATCGGGCTGTTGGGAGGGAGCGTGACGGCAAGTAAATCCTTTTCACGGAAAAACACTGACAAGAGGATCGCTTCACCGATATTTTTCCTGCGCAGGGCCCGGACCGGGTATAATACCAGTTCCCCTCCTAAAGGTTTTACCGGTTGTGCGCCCCAAGGCCGTATCATATTAAAAAGCTTGTGCAATCCTTTCTTTTTCAGCCCTGATTTTAACAAAACCCGGTAGTCGCGCGAATTAATCACACCGTAATGGCAGTCGCGGGGATATTCATCATGGAAATAGACGGACGGGCGTCCGTCTTCGGCAAAATCATGGATTTGTATAAAGAGCTTAAAATGTCGCTGCTGCAGCACGTCAAGTATGTTTAACAGATTTTTATTTTTGGCCAGGGTTGCATTGTGAATGTGGATGAGATCACAACCGTCTTTCCATTTCCGGTGAATGGCCCCAATGACGGATTCGGCAACCATTTCAGACTCATGCCTGTCTGAAGGGGCGGTACTATAGCCAAGGCCGTCGACAACAGCGGTATCTACCGTCAGGGGAGTTTCCGGAGGTGTTCCAGCAATCACAAGAACATCGGCATCCTTGCGGATGGCATTCGCCTGCTGCTTTAATACAGTCGTTACGCCGCCTGTTTTCAGGTGAAAATGGATATATACTACTTTCATTCTAATGGATGTGGTTTCATTTGCAATATTATTATACGAAGCAATTTGAGATGGTAAAATCGATAAACCTAATTTTATGGTTAAAGTATAAAATCATTCCGCAAAGGCGCTTGCAACGGCATTGATGTGAAACACGATGGGTTGTTGATGCAGCCATGGTGATAAAATGTCGTTCATTATCATAGCAACTTTCCTGTGTTGTCAAGGGGTTTGTTCATGCCTATAATTTTCTTCAAGACTTGACAGAGATGCCAAATTCATTTATCTGACGAAACCTATGGAAAGATCAGACAGTTTTCAACAGCCGTTTATAACGCTCAAGAACGTGACCCTGCGCATCCAAGACCGCTTAATCCTCCAGGATACCGATTGGGAAATACTGATGCGCCAGCACTGGGCTGTTTTAGGTCCAAACGGCGCCGGCAAATCCTCTTTGGTAAAGGCGCTGACAGGGGAGCTGCCGGTTGTCAAAGGGAACATTATCCGGCATTATTACCCACAGCCGCAACACGCCATCGGATGTGTATCGTTTGAACTCGAACAGCGATTGATTGCCCATGAGGAAAAACAGGACGATGCCCGGTATTTCTCCGGTAATATCAATACCTTTAGCAGCGCCCACCAGGTCCTGTGTTCGGATAAGGAAGTTCCGGATCAATGGGACGCGAATTTCGACAAAATAGTCGACTTGTTGCGGATCCGGCCCTTGCTGAACCGGAGCATCCGGTATTTATCCACCGGTGAAATGCGTAAAATCCTGATAGCCCGCGCACTGATGCGCTCCCCGCGGCTTCTCATTCTGGATGAGCCCTTTGACGGGCTTGATTTGGAGGCCAAAGCACAGTTTGCCGATATCATCAACAGCCTGATGACCACCGAAATGCAGCTGGTTCTGGTCACACACCGCTTTGAAGAAATTGTACCCAACATTTCACAGGTGCTTTGCGTAAAGAATGGCGCGGTTTTTTTAAAAGGCCCCCGGGAAAAAGTGCTGACAGATAGGCATCTGGACGAACTGTTCGACCGGAAGCCGTCGATTCATTTCAGGCTTCCGGAAAAGGAAAGCACTCCCAAGCCATCGGCTGAAAAGCCCCCCGCGGCCCTGATAACGATGAAAAAGACGACCGTCAGGTATGGTGACCTGTTGGTCTTGGACCGCCTGGACTGGACCATGAACGAAGGGGAAAACTGGGCGATTCTGGGACCCAACGGCTCCGGCAAATCAACGTTGCTGAATTTGATCCTGGGCGACAACCTGCAGTCATACGCAAATGAAATCTATCTGTTCGGCAGCCGCAAGGGGTCGGGGGAAACCGTATGGGACATCAAAAAGAAAATCGGGATTGTTTCATCCGGACTCCAGATTCATTATCGCAAACGAATTAAGGTATATGACGTGGTCCTGTCCGGTTTTTTCGATTCCATCGGTCTCTACCGCCACGCCGCGCTGGAGCAGTATGCAGCTGCACGGCGCTGGCTTGAAATTTTGGGGATTCCGGATAAGGCGGAACAGCGATTTGATAAACTTTCATATGGTGAGCGCCGCATGGTTTTGGTGGCGCGCGCCATGGTAAAGTCTCCAGCCATCCTGATTCTGGATGAGCCCTGCCAGGGACTTGACACCGCCAATCGTCAGATGGTACTTGAATTAGTGGACTATGTCGGGCGGGAAACCCACACCAATCTTCTGTATGTAACGCATCATGAAGATGAAATACCCGCATGTATTTCTCACCTGCTGCGTCTTGACAAACACGGCCGGACGGAATCGGATCTCGGTTGAGGAGATTTCCTGTATCCAGGCGGTCCGGGGGCGAAACTGCTATAAATCGTTTTATGGCGGCTGCCAATTTCACCAATTTCACGTTCCGCTTCAGCCGACTGAAACAGAACCATTGGGTGACAGATAAAGGGGAACAAAACATATGGATGAAGTAAATGTTTTAGAAGTGTTTTCAGATTATGTCTGACCCTGGTGCTATTTCATTACCGGGCGTATTGAAAAGTTAAAAAATAAATTTCTTATCGAAATCCGCTGGACAGCATTTCCGTTGCATCCGGAAACCCCTGCAGACGGTTTGCTCTTGACGGATCTTTTTGCCGGCCGTTCAGTGGATATCCACCAGATGATGACCCGCCTCAAACAGGTTGCCGGGGAAGAAGGCTTGCCCCTGGGAGATCGAACAAAGACCTATAACAGCCGTTTGGCCCAGGAACTGGGAAAATGGGCGGAGGAAAAGGGCAAAGGAGAAGCATATCATCAGGCTGTTTTTCACGCCTATTTTGCAGACGGTCGGAATATCGGTGACATTTCCACCCTGTTGGATCTGGTCAAGGGGGTCGGCCTGCCCCTGGTGGAAGCAACAGAAGTTCTCCAAAACAGAACGTTTCAACACGCCGTTGACAGGGATTGGGCCCGGTCAAAGGCCATGGGCGTGACGGCGGTGCCGACTTTTTTCTTCGGGGGTCAGTCTCTGGTGGGCGCTCAGCCATACCTTGCCTTAGAGCGGCTTGTCGGTTCCAGCATTGTCCGCTGAACCGCAAGAGTGATCGCTCTTATACCCCCGAAGCTTGAACTCGACTGACTCAACCGCATTGTTGCGCATTCAGCGGGCGAAGTTAAACCTGAGTCCTTAGGGCTGAATATTACCCGTACCGTTTTGTCGGTACAGTAAATCATCGGCCCGATTCATGGGGACATGCCGCCGTGTTTTTTTCCGGAATTTCCGGTGCGGTTTTGGCATAATAATCATTGAAATTTTTATAAGGACGTATTATAGAATTTTCAAAATTTTTGATTTTTGCAAAGGGGGATGAGGATGTCTATAATGCGTAGGGTGATCTTGGGGTTGTCAGTAGGGGTTGTCTTTTGTGTAATGGCGCTGGTTGCAACGGCACAGGATGCTAAGGAAAAAGAAGGATATTTAAGCGTCCCCATCGGTATCATTGATTTAAAGCCGCTCAAAGCGGTTGATGCGACAAAAAATCCGGTTGAATTTCCCCATTCCAGACATTTTATATATAACTGTAACGAGTGCCACCATACCTGGGATATGGGCGCCCAACTGCAAACATGCACCACTTCAGAATGCCATGATCTGGTTAAAGCGCCCCAAAAAGAAAGCGCTGCTGCCGCAGTCGCAGAAATCAGATATTTCAAAAAAGCCTATCACCAGAAATGCATCGGGTGCCACCAGGAAATCAAGAGACAAAACACGGCAAAGGAAAAAAGTCTGCGGCTAAGCGACAAAAAACTGAACTTGCAGAAAACCGGGCCGACCGGCTGTGTTGAATGCCATCCCAAAGATTAATGTTTTTTACGCCCGTTTGCGGTATTTAACCGGATCCTTGATTCCGGCCGCCTTAAAGCCTTTTAACCGCAGAATGCAACTGTCACATTGCCCGCAGGAGATCCCTCTCGGGGAAGGGTCGTAGCAGCTGTGGGTGATGCTGTAATCCACTCCCAGTGCGACCCCTTTTTTAATAATCCGGGCCTTGCTCAAATACAGGAGGGGGGCCTGGATTTTTATTTGAACCCGGTTTTCGACGGCCGCTTTGGTTGCAAGGTTAGCAAGGCGCTCAAACACTTCGATATATTCCGGTCGGCAGTCCGGATACCCGCTGTAGTCAACCGCATTGACGCCGATAACGATGTCTGAAGCTCCGGAAACTTCCGCCCAGGCAAGGGCATGGGACAAAAAAATCGTATTTCGGGCCGGCACATATGTAACCGGGATCTCTTTTTGCATGTCAGTGATTTTTCGGGATTTGGGGACATCGATCCGGTCCGTCAGGGCTGAACCGCCGATTTTTCTTAAATCGAGTTTGATGACCAGGTGGGTTCTGGCCTCCAGGGCTTTTGCAACTCTGGCGGCTGCTTTCAACTCAAAACGGTGCCGCTGGCCGTAGTCGAAGCTCAAGCTGTATATTTCAAAGCCTTCTTTTTTTACCATTGCCATGGCAGTGGTGGAATCAAGGCCGCCGCTTGAGAGAACCACCGCTTTTTTTTTCATTTTCATGTGATAAATGCTCCTCCTGCTAGACCCCACGATGGGAATTCGGCCAGAGAATCTTATGGAGCTGGAGATGAAGCCGGACACCCAGATGATCCTGCAGTATCCATTCCGCCAGGGTTTGAGCCGTTATCTTTTCGTGAACGGGTGAAAAGAGGATATGGCTTTGGGGTAATCCGTCCGGGATCAATTTTACGATATCTTTGGCGAAGATGTAATCTTCACGGTTCCCGATCACAAATTTCACCTGATCGGTCCGGCGGAGATGTTTTAGGTTGTCCAGTCTGTTTTGTCGATTTTCACCGCTGCCCGGGCATTTGATGTCGAGTATTTTTATACAGCGGTGATCCAGCCGGCGGATATCATAACTTCCGTTTGTTTCCAGCAGTACGGTATAACTTTCAGCAATCAGTCTTTTGACCAAAAGAGGGGTTTCCTGCTGGTGAAGCGGTTCGCCGCCGGTGATTTCTACGAGCCCGCAGCTATAACCGGCAAGCCGGTCCAGTATCTCAGGGATTTCCAGGGTTGTTCCTTCTTTATAGGCGTATCGGGTATCGCAGTAGGTGCATCTCAGATTACAGCCGGTCAGGCGTATAAAAACACAGGGAAGCCCCGCATATAAGGATTCTCCCTGGATACTGTAAAATATCTCATTAACGATAAGCGCCATACATTCTTTCCCCATAGAAAAATCTGGTTCTTAGGCCAGATCAGAACTAACCGGCCGTGCCTTAGAATTTTGTTTTAAAAATACAAATTCAAAGCGCCAAATTACAAAAAAATCTCAAATCCCAATGTCCAATGACCTAAACTTTTTAGGACGAAACATTATGGGATCGAATATTGACTCAGCCGGATACTTTTGGAAAGTCAATATAACCGGTTTGGAAAGGTTTCACAAGCCGATTCAATGCGGCTTTAAATTACGGTTTGGTCAACCATGTTCGGAAATAGATTCGGAAATAGCATTTGAATAGACGGCGCAGTTTGTGTTAGGATATTTAATGTTCGGGGATACATCCGCTTGGGGCGGATACAAAATTATACCTGTTTGTTGAGACAGGTTATAGTGGATGAAGCTCCCCGCAGCCCCGATAAGCCGGGATCTTCGACAAGCTGCGGGGTATCAAAGCGAAATTGCGCCGTAGCTTTAACCCGCCTACGCTCAGGTGAGCTTCGGCGCGGTTCACCTCGCCTTTCATCCCTGTTGCAAGCAGCAGGGTATTCAGGCGAAGGCGAATAACCGATAACCCGCGGCAGGTGTGTATGAAGCTGATTAAAGAGTACACGAGGTTGATCACATTTGCAGTTGGAATTCTCATCGGCGTTCAGGTCCCCAATTTTATTGACCAGTATGCCAAGCGGATCAGCGCGCATTATATCGAAGCCAAAGTGAATTTCAGCGGCTATCAACAGACCGCTGATAAACATTTTGGGGGAAATGTCGAAGCGTTGCTGGCGCATTATGTCTCAAGCACGGATACCGTTTTTAAAGATGATGCCAAAAATATCAAACAGATATATAAACGGCAGCAGGGATTTTTTGCCGAATTAAAGGCGTTGGACAGATCGCTTTTTAGGAAAATATTTCATGTGATATTTTATGCCGATAATGACGTTCTACAAGAAACCATCACAGAGTTTTCTTACACGGTTCCGTTAAACCACGAGGCAATCGTATGCGGTTTGCTCCTGGGATTAATCCTCTCCCTGATATTTGAACTGGTTGCATTCACCACTAGAAAACTCTATTTTGCAGCGTTTGGCAACAGAACCGGTCTGATGGTTCGCTGAAAGAGGTCCATTCGCGAAACCCTTTACTTGCTGCACCAGGCAAACCGAATTGTTGGAATTATCATGTTAGATCAAAAAAACGATCGTTCGATTCTAAAGATATGTTGGAATATTTTTCTTGTTTTTGTCGGCAGCGTTCTCTGCGCTGCAGCCATCAAGAGCGTTCTGATCCCGAAACAGTTTTTGGCAGGGGGTGCAACGGGTTTGGCGCTGTTGTTTCATTATTTTGTGCCGTCATTGCCGGTGGGTTTGATTTATTTTTTTTTGAATATCCCCCTGTTTGCGTTCGGCTGGATGTTTGTCGGCCGCCGATTCCTCATTTACAGTCTTGCAGGCGTATGTATTTTTTCGGGGGTCATGTTCTGGCCTTTTCCGGTTTTTCCGGTTAATGACATGATTCTCAGCGCATTGACGGCGGGCATCATCATCGGCGTGGGGTCCGGTATTATTTTGCGCTCATTGGGACCTGCGGGCGGTCTGGATATCTTGTCGGTGATTTTATATAAACGATTCTCGATCCGTCCCGGCAACACGGTTTTATGCTTTAATGGCCTGTTGTTACTTTCAGCTTCTGTCCGCATTCCCCTGGAAATGATACTCTAAGCCTTTGTCGTTGTGACGGAAACACTCGAGGTGATGGGCAAGCGCATCGGCAACCAGCCCCACTGGTAAATCAAAAATGTAACTCCTCAAACCATTATAAACCCTAAGATTGCAGCAACGGGCAACTGTTTAGTCAGGGGAAAACCGTCTCAGCATGATAGCGGCGAATTTTTTCGCTGTTGGTCTCCATTGCGCTGATAATTTCGTCGATCCTTTCCACGGATTCCGTCAGGTGAGGTTTTAACACCGCATTAAGCGCTCTTTCCGTCTGGTTCAATTGATTGACGAACAACAGGTAGTTGGTGCGGGTTTTATAGAAGGATCGGACCAATGATTCCATCGTATCCCCTTCAGATCGCATTAAATCGGTGTAGTGTGATACGAGAAGTTCCAGCATCTTAAGATTGGGCCTGTGAACAGCTTCCGTTAATGTCGACAGCATTGCCAGGCCGTCGATATCCGGGGTTCTCCCGGTTTGAATTACGTCGAGCGCTTCATCCATAGCCCGCTCTCTAAGGATCATATAGTTTTCGGCAAAGGCACTCCGGCCGCTATTGAATTTTTGAATGCGATGGAAGTAATGGACAAAGATGATGGGAATCAGAATCATCCAGACGCTCAATTTGGGTTTTTCCAACACCCTGAGGGCCAGGTAGTCGGCAAAGTTTTTTTCATGCGCTAAAATAATTTGATGCTTTTGATCCACAGTGCTCATGCCGTCTCCGTTCAGTTGATAATCGGACCCCCCAAATCATCTTCAGTTGTTATTCACTCCAAATCCGAGCCTGACCGACCATTACCATGATCTTAATAAAATTTGTTGATAAATTTTATTAAAACAATCAGGTTAATGTCGTAGCGAGATGTTCATAAAAATATCATCAGTGGTGTGCAGTATTTTATCGGGTCCGGCGGATATGATCATTGCACACCCCGCACCTGTCTTTTCATAAAAATATTCAGTTCCCCACGGATCTATGTAGTCCCCGTCTTCCAATTCAACAGATTTTAAAGATTTCGGAACGTCATTTTGCCACCTGAGCGGCGCAAAATATCGAATGGCGCGTAAAAACACCTTCATTTCATATCGGGTAATTTCAGCTACGCCTTTGTGGAAAAGCGGTGAATTCATGGCTAAGTCACGGATATCCTCCCAGCGCTCGGATAAAGAAAGTTTGATCTGCAGATTCTGGGCTGCTTGAAGCTCTTCCCGGAGGTCCGGGGTTAAATCCGCCAATACGGGAACTTTCCGGGAGGGACTGATGTGGAGATGCTGTCCTTTGGAAACAGGAAATTCCATCTGAGGAATGGAACCGGATTCAACGGCAACAAGGCCTTCCAGCACGCTGACATTCGTTATGTTGCCCTCTTTAAGGTAATCAACCGAAAAGGAGGTTCCCCGTACATGCGCCGTTGCGACGGGGGTGATCACGCGAAAGGTTTCTGCCTTCTGTCCATTGCCTTTGGCGCCATTCCCACTGATGCGGCACAAGATTTTTCCGTAATCCAGCGTCGCATCCACCCGTTTGGGTGTGGGGATAAGGTCAAGTCTTACCAGGGTGTTTCCATTGAGCCGCAAAGCAGCTTCTTTGCTTTTCATAATGTCCACGTAGGCAAAATCATCCACCTTGACGAGGGCGCCGCTGTTGATTTTGCTGCCACGCTGCAAAGGGATCCATTGGGATTTCTTTTGATATTGGGCAGGTGCGCCCCGATCTGCCGTGACCGGGTGACTGGTCTGATACTGGACAAATGCGCGGCCGGAGACATCGGTGACCCAATATATTTTTCCAGGCAAACTGTTTTCCATGTGGATCGAAACAATAAAAAATCCGGGTAAAATAACAAAAATGGTGACACCGATTACAGAGTAGATAAAACGTTTGAGTCCTCGCATCAGCCCCTTCCCTTGTTCGCGGAAAATGAAAGTCAACTTTTATACCTTGAACCGCTGCAGCGAGCCCATTCCCGTCCCGCCAAGGCGGAACTGCAGGGTTCTTCAATTTTGCATAAAAATTGAAGAGAAGCTTATTTATTCGCCTTCGCCTGAATACCCTGCTGCTTGCAGCAGGGATGAAAGGCGAGGTGAACCGCGCCGAAGCTCAAC
>JARGFK010000083.1 GCA_029211065.1 Desulfobacterales bacterium | reverse complement strand
GTTAATCTCATTAACAATTTGACAATACCGCCTACGCCTGATAATCTCTTGATTACTCATGATAACCTCCTTTTAGCTTTAAGGTTTGAAGTTGGCTGCCTTTATGCTATCAGGAGGTTATTTATTTACAAGTGCGATAATAAATTTTGTTTTTACTACTCTCTCGGGAGTATATTCTCTCCTCTTCTCAATATATAACATAGGTTCCAAAACAACTTTAATGAACTGGAATGTCTATTTGATTATTGGCATACTCCCGTGGCGCAAACAACCCAACGGATGTACCCATAAGCGGACAAATAAAAAGCGATCCCGCCAAACAATCGGAATCGCTTTTATATGTGTATATTTGGTGCCGAAGGCCGGACTTGAACCGGCACGGGTCTCCCCACTACCCCCTCAAGATAGCGTGTCTACCAAGTTCCACCACTTCGGCACAAGAGTCACAGGCACTTACCTGATGCTATTTCGATTGCGCCGGGGCAGCAGGTTCCGACGTCGCCGGTTCAGTCGGCAGACCGGTTTCCGGTGTGGCCGGGACAGTCTGCTCCACCGGGGGCTTGGTATCCGTCATGATCGAACTTCCGGACCTGTTGCTGGAGCGATAGGCCAGGGTAAAGGAGGTGATCATAAAAATAACCGCCGCCACTGTCGTCAGCTTGCCTAAAAAAGACGATGCACCCGTACTGCCGAAAAGGGTCTGGCTGCCGCCGCCGCCGAAGGCCGCTCCCATGTCCGCACCTTTACCGGTCTGCAACAGCACGATCATGATCAGCGCGATGCACACAATCACATGTAAAACTACTAAAAATATCGACATAAAATAAATCCTCCAGCGGTTCATTGGAAAACCTGTAAAACCGCTGCATTAAGTAAAATCATCCCCGCTCCTTCTATTGGTAAGGTCAGCGGAGGATTTATATCTAATAATGAACAATGGCGCTGAATGTGTCAGCATTCAGGCTGGCGCCGCCCACCAGGGCGCCGTCGACATCCGGCATCCCCATGAGTTCGGCGATATTGTCAGGCTTGACGCTTCCCCCGTACAAAATCCGGATGGAATCAGCCAGCTCCTGACCCAGGCTCTCTTTAAGGAGCGAACGTAAGAATTCATGTACTTTCTGGACCTGGGGACTGGTTGCCGTTTTGCCGGTGCCGATAGCCCATACCGGTTCATAGGCGATGACCAGTTTTCCCAGATCTTTGGCAAAAAAGTTTTTTAACCCGTTTTTAACCTGTTTGTCAAGCACAGAAAATGTCTTTCCGCTGTCGCGCTCCTGTCTGGATTCGCCCACGCAAAAAACCGGCGTCAACGCCCCCTTCAACGCCGCCTGAATCCGCTGGTTGACCGTCTCATCTGTTTCATTAAAGAACTGGCGTCTTTCGGAATGGCCGATGATAACGTACCGGCATCCAGCCGACGTTAGCATGGCGGCCGAGATTTCACCGGTATAGGCCCCCTCTTTTTCCCAAAACAGATTCTGGGCACCCAGAGAAATACGGCTGCCCGTCAGAACTTCGGACACCGGATGGAGCGCCGTATATGGCGGGGCGATCATCACATCCCGGCCGCTGACATCTGCCACTTTTTTTGCCAGGGCGGCAGCGGTATCGACCGCCTCTGAACAGGTTTTAAACATTTTCCAGTTTCCGGCGATAAGGGGGGTGCGGGTGTTCATGTTATTCTCCCTTGTTTAAAAAAAATTCCTGATATCAAGCATCAAACTTCAATAACCCAAACGATTGTTGATTGTTGATTTAAAAAATTGAATCCTTCAATCGCCAATCAACAATCTTCAATCACCAATCCTTATAGCTGTTCAGCAATCATGGCCGCCAGATCGACCATACGGGTGGAATAACCGGTCTCATTGTCATACCAGCTCAGCACCTTGACCATGTTGTCCACCACATAGGTAACGGGGGCATCCACAACGGACGAGTAAGTAGAGCCGTTAAAATCACATGACACCAGGGGCTTGTCGTTAAAACCCAGTATGCCTGCCAGGGCTTTTTGAGAGGCTGTCTTGAGCGCGTCATTGACATCGGTTACGGTGACGCCGGATTTTTCCACCGTGGCGACCAAATCGACAATGGATACATTCGGCGTGGGAACCCTTATGGCAAGCCCGTTCAGTTTTCCGTCCAGCTCCGGCAGGACCAGCGATACCGCCTTTGCAGCCCCCGTCGTGGTGGGGATCATCGACAGAGCGGCCGCCCTGGCCCGCCGCAGATCCCGGTGGGGAAAGTCCAGCAGACGCTGGTCGCCGGTGTAGGAATGAATGGTCGTCATGAGGCCGCAGCGCACCCCGAAGTTTTCCAGCAGCACCTTGGCCACCGGCGCCAGGCAGTTGGTGGTGCAGGATGCATTTGAGATGATATGGTGCTGCCGGGGATCGTATTTATTCGAATTCACACCCATTACGATGGTAATGTCCGGATTCTTGGCCGGTGCGGATATGATGACTTTGCGGGCGCCGGCTTGCAGGTGTCCGGCCGCCTTCTGGGCATCCGTAAACAGCCCGGTGCATTCCGCAGCAATATCAACCCCCAGTTCTTTCCATTTGAGCTGCGCCGGGTCTTTGATGGAAGTGACCACAACCGCCTTGCCATCCACTTCGATGCGGTCCTCCTTGGCTTCAATTTTCTTGTCCAGTTTGCCGTGAACCGAGTCATACGTCAGCAAATGGGCCATCGTAGCGGAATCCGTCAGGTCATTGATGGCAACCACTTCGATGTCGGGATGATTCAACGCAGTCCTGAAAACCAGCCGTCCGATTCTGCCAAAACCGTTAATACCAACCTTTACGCTCATACAACCTCCCTTATTGTTTTGCTCATCACCAGTGCATCTTCACCGGTTTCTGAATAATAATTCGTGCGCTTGCCAATCACACGGAACCCGAGTTTACGATACAGCATTACGGCAGCCGTATTCCCGGGCCGCATTTCAAGATAAGCCACGCTGCCGCCTTTGTGTTCGGCCAGCGCCAGGCTTTTTTCCATTAAAACTGTAGCAATCCCCTGGCAGCGCCACTCAGACGCCACCGCTATTTTTAGGATATGCATTTCATCCGCCGCCAGCCGGAAAAAAATATATGCAACGATACGCTCATGGCCGCCGTAGTCCGTATAGCGAACGGCTAAATTTTCAGCCCCGGGCATTTCCAGTTCACTTAAAAAAGACCCGCGCCCCCAGGGCCGCTGAAAAGAATGACTTTCTATGGGAAGAATGGCGTCGATATCCGGTTCTGTAATCGCAGTGAACACCCCCAGCAAAAGACTAACCCCGCTTGTTGCCCTTGAGGATTCCACTGGCCAGCCGGATGGTTGTCTTGCCGTAAACTTCCAGGCTGTCGGCCAGTTTATTCAAATCCATCTCAATGCGGGTGTTAATCGCCTTGATCAAAATCGGAAGATTGACGCCGGATATGACCTCAACGCGGCCTTCTTCAAGAAATGAATAGCTCAGGTTGGACGGGGTCCCGCCGAACATGTCTGTCAGAATGAGAACACCCGCTTTTTGATCGACTGCTTTCATGCCGTCGATTATTTTTGCCCTGAGCTTATCAACGCTTTCATTCAAATCGATGGAAACCGCCGCAACCGCCGCAGGCTTTTCACCCAGAATGAATTCAGCCGCATCTATCAGCGCGTCTCCGAGCTGGCGATGCGATACGATAACGATACCTATCATAAATACTCTCTTCCCGTCATAAATCCCGTGTTTCAAGTTATGCCTGAATTTTAGACAAGCTGGATGCTTTCAGCTTTTCATGAATTGTCATGCCAAAATCAGGCTATGGGTTGGCAATATCCCGGTGCAAAATTTCAACCTGTTTTCCGGACTCCGCAATATGCTCATATAGCGCTCTGGCAATGACCACCGACCGGTGCCGACCCCCGGTGCAGCCCACAGCAATGGTAATATAGGACTTGCCCTCCTTTTCGTACAGCGGCAGCAAATAGTCAAGCAATTCCAAATATTTCGCCAAAAAAGCACGGGTTTCCGGCCCTTTGGACACGTAATCTCTAACAGCGTCGGTTTCACCATCCAGCGGTTTGAGCGCCGGTACAAAATACGGATTTGCCAGAAAGCGGACATCCACAACCAAATCCGCATCAAGGGGAAGCCCGAACTTAAAGCCGAACGACTGGATATGAATTCGCATCGGCGCCCGTGTTTGGTTCTTGCGCGCAATATCGCGTATCACCGTTTTGAACTCATGAACATTATAGGTAGAGGTGTCGATCACTTTGGCTGCAGCGACCCTCAAATCCTTGAGCTGTTCCCTTTCGGTGCGAATGTCGTCCAGGAGGCTTTTCCCCTGGGACAGGGGGTGATGCCGCCGTGTCTGGCTGAAGCGACGCAAGAGTGTTTCGTCATCCGCCTCCAGAAAAAGGACATCAAAATCATAGCCCAGCTGCCGCAGGTGCTGAAAAACGCCCGGATACCTGGATAAAAAATTTGTTTCCCGCAGGTCCATCACAAAAACAAGGCCGGCAATTTCAGGAGAACGTTTAGTGGGCAGCTCTAAAAACTTGGGCAGCAGCGCCACCGGCATGTTGTCAACGCAGTAATATCCGGCGTCTTCAAATGCAGCCAACGCCTCGCTTTTACCGGATCCGGACAAGCCCGTGATAATGATTATCTTTAAATTTTTCAATTTTCATGCAAAATTCAGGTTAAAACTCGTCATCCTCTTCCTTGATGGCATCAAAAATTTCGTCACGGTCGGCCGCTTTCAGAAGCTTTGCCTTGAACAAATCGTTTTTTAAAATCTTGGAAATCCGAGCCAGCAGCTTTAAATGCAGTCCGGTTGAATTTTCCGGCGTAATCAAAAGGAAAAAAATATGGGTCGGACGACCATCCATGGATTCAAAATCCACACCTTTCCGGCTCAGACCGAAACTCACAATCAGAGACTCCAGACCCCTTAGTTTGCCATGGGGAATGCCGATACCGCCGCCGATACCCGTGCTGCCCAGCCTTTCCCGATCCATGAGAACCCTTACGAGATCCTCTTGATTGACATCGGCTATTCGGGTCACAGGAGAGACCAATTCTTCGATAACCCCTTTTTTATCCCGGGAGGTTAAGTCCGGCAAAATCGCTTCTTTTTGCAATACATCCAAGATCTTCATATGAATTTGACCTTTTTAAACGCTGGGCTGAATCAAACCGTAGTCTCCATCCTTGCGACGATAGAGCACATTGACCTGATTGGTGCGGGCATTGGTGAACACCAGGAAATTATCTGTCACCAGGTTCATCTGCAACACCGCTTCTTCGATGTCCATGGGCTTGTATTCGATATTTTTAATTTTAATCTGCCCTGCCGGACCTTCCTTGGGTGTTGCGATAGCCTCGGCCAGCAGCTCTTTGGCGCTGGTTTTTGAGCCGCCCCTTCGCGCCCTTATCTTCTGTTTGCTTTTTTTAATCTGTTTTTCAAGCTTATCCAGCGCCATATCAATGGCGGAATACATGTCGTTGGTTTCTTCCTTTCCGATCAGGTTCAACCGGTCGCCCATGACGGTTATTTCAGCAATGTGGCGGAACTTTTCAATGGTAAGCACCACGCTGGCCTCTGCCGGGTTGTCGAGAAATTTATCCAATCGATCAAGCTTTTCGCCTGCATAGGATTTCAAATGGTCAGACGGATCAAGGTTCTTAAATGTCACTGATGTCTGCATGCTCATTACTCCTTAATATTGTTTGCGTTTACTGGATGGTAAGACTTTTAACATTTCACGATATTTTGCGACAGTTCGCCGTGCAATGTCAATGTTCTCACCCTTTAAAATGTCTGTTATCTTACTGTCGCTGTATGGTTTACGGGGGTCCTCGCCTTCAATGATCTGCCTGATTTTGTCCTGGACACTGGCCGAAGCGATGGCGTCGCCGTGGACCCGACTAATAGAACTATTAAAAAAATATTTCAATTCAAAAATGCCCTGGGGGGTATAGGCGTATTTATTGGTCGTCACCCTGCTGATGGTGGATTCATGCATGCCGATATCCAGGGCGACGTCCCTGAGGACCATCGGTTTAAGGTGGGCAATCCCCTTTTCGAAAAAATCGCCTTGAAACCGCACGATGCTCTCCATCACCCGGTAAATGGTTTTCTGTCGCTGATGAATACTCCGGATCAGCCAGGTGGCTGACCGCAGTTTGTCCTGGAGATACTCCTTGGCCTGATCCTTAACCTTGCCCTCGCCGCTCATGGCGTTTCTGTAAAAGGAACTGACCCGCAGTTTCGGCATGCCGTCATCGTTGATAACGATGACAAATTCATCATCCATTTTATAAACATAGATATCAGGGGTAATATAATGGGGTTCTTCATCGCTGAATTGCTGGCCGGGTCTCGGCTCCAGCCCCTTGATGACTTCAACGGCTGAAATGACTTCATCGATATTCGCTTTCAGCGCGCTGCAAATGGCCTTGTAATTTTTGTTCTCAAGATGATTGAGGTGCTGCGATATGATATCGCATACGATCGTATCGGAAAGACCCAGATGCTTTGCCTGGATGAGAAGACATTCCTGTAAATCCCTGGCACATACCCCGATGGGGTTAAACGTCTGCATCAGGGTTAAAATCCGGCCGACTTCTTCGGGTGCGGCGCCGCTCTGTCGGACAAGCTCGTCAAACGGCATTTCAAGATACCCGTCCTTATTGAGGTTGCCGATAATCAGGCTGCCGATCTCTTTTTCATCCTTGGATGGAAAAGACATCATCAGCTGCCAGAGCAAGTGTTCGCTCAACGATTCTTTCTGGGCCACGAAAGATTCGAAGCGGGGCGCCTCTTTGGACTCTGTTTCGTAGCTGATTTTGCCGGGAGCATTGTATTCATCGATAAAATTGCTCCAGTCAATATCTTCGATAATTTTTTCCTCGATCGTCACTTCTCGTTCGGGCGATTCAATTTCCGGAGGGTTTTCAGCTTCCTCCGAGGATTGATCCTCGGGCGTTCCCTCGCTGATCTCTTCAAGGGCCGGGTTTTCCTCCAACTCCTGGTGGATGGTTTCCACCAGCTCAAGCCGTGACAACTGCAGCAGCTTAATGGCCATTTGCAGCTGGGGTGTCATGATCAGCTGCTGGGATAATTTGAGTTGTTGTCGAAGTTCAAACGCCATATCACAACCTGAATTCGTCGCCCAAATAGATTCGCCGGGCAATTTCGCTGGCGGCGATTTTTTCCGGTGGACCGGACTCAATGACCCGTCCGTCGCTCAAAATGTAGGCCGAATCACAAACCCCCAGGGTTTCCCTGACATTGTGGTCGGATATCAGAATCCCGATGCCGCGTTTCTTGAGCTGCTTGATGATGATGCGGATGTCGTTCACAGCCAGTGGATCAATGCCGGCAAAGGGCTCGTCCAGCAGAATAAAAGACGGGTCCGTGGCCAGGGAACGTGAGATTTCCAAGCGCCGCCGTTCACCGCCGGACAAAACGCCGGCCCTTTGATCGGCCAGATGCCGGATCCCCAGCTCCGTCAAGAGCCGACCGGCCCGCTCTTTTTGTTCCGCCCTGGAAATGGAAAGAATCTCCAGGATCGCCATGATGTTCTGTTCAACCGTCAATTTCCGGAAGACAGACGCCTCTTGGGGCAAATATCCGACCCCCTTCTGCGCCCGCAGATACATCGGACAATCCGTGATGTTCTCGTCGTTTAAAAATACGTGACCGCCGTCCGGCTTTACCATACCGACGGTCATATAAAAAGTCGTGGTTTTGCCCGCACCGTTGGGCCCCAACAGCCCGACAACGTCGCCACTGGCAATATTCAGGCTGACGGAATCGACGACCTGCCGGCCCCGGTAACGCTTCATTAGATTTTCAAGTGTCAATTTTGCCATCATATAACCTAAAGTTTCAGGCTGATCAGCAGCCGGGACAAATCTGAAATTCGAATATCTAAACCCAAAACCACAAATACATCCAAAAGCGAAGGTTCACTATTTTTCAGCAGGTCAGCGAATGCCGCCGCCACCGGAGTGAAAGACGGCTTCCACGCGGGAATTGCGGCCGCTTTCAACCGTAATCCGGCCATCGGCCCGGTTGTAAGTAATCTTTTCACCCGTGATGGAATCGGTCCCGCTGGTTATTTTCGATTGGGGTCCGGATAATACCATGATCTTCGACTCGGTATTATAAACGGCCTCCTGAGCCGTCGCAACTCTGTTGTCAAAAGAAATCTTTACGTTTCCGGTTGCAACGATCCTTTTAATGGCGTCTTCACCGGCAGGAGAATTCTTTGACTCCGCCGCTCTTTCCGTATAAAATATTTTAAGCCGGTCGGATGTAATCACCGTATCCCCCTGGGTCGCCCGTACATTCCCGACAAATTCAGCAAAACGGGCTTCACTGTTGGTCGTCAGCAAATCGGCGACAACGTGTATTTTCTCCTTTTGATCGGCCGTATCCGGGATTGGGGCGGAATTCTGCGCTGATTCCCCTTGGTTTGCCAAATAAATTGTCAGCACCAGCGCCGCAGTACCCGCCATCAGCAGCCTGAAAATAAATCGTTTACAAGGAAATATGGTCACGAATCGTCCCCCGGACATTACCCCTGAACTGGGTTTTTTTGGAATCCAACTCAAAGGACATTGCATCGGCCGCCAGATCAAAAGCCTCGGCGGTAATTTTGACCGGCCGGCTGGCATGGATCATACGCCGGCTGTGTTCGTATTGAATACTTTCGGTATCGAGTCGGTAGCCTTCTCTTTTTACCACAACATTGCCCGAAGCTTCAATATCATTTGAATCTATTTTTAATATGCCCTCATCCGCGGTTACAAATACCGGCGGCCCATTTTTGGGATAAAATGTCACTGACAGGTCCTTTAATATGGCCTGTTTTTTGTTGTCGACAAATTGGGCCGAACCCGCATCCAGGCTCCACTCCTTTATTCCGTCCCGGGTTGCCGACTGTCGCAGACGTTTCATGGACAAAGTGACGCCGGTGTCATCGGGTAAAAAAGACGTATCCACTTTGTCGAGAACCTTGCGATAATCTACAAACACCGATACCACAACACCCGCAACTATCAGTATCAAGAGGATCAGGATTATTTTTGTTTTCCGAATCTGCATCCCATCGCTACATAAATTCTTTTAATATAGACTCCCAATGGCCCTGGCTTTTTAAAAGCGCTTCACAAATTTCCCTGACGGCGCCGGCCCCGCCGGGAGCGGATGTAATCAGATCGGCATGGGCCTTGACGACTTCATGGGCATCGGCCACCGCGACAGACAGCCCGATTTTTTGCATCAGCGGCAAATCCACCAGATCATCGCCGACAAACGCAATGTTTTCAGCCTGAACCGCCGTCTGGGCCACGATCCGGTCCAGCAGGGCCGCCTTGTCGCTGACACCGGCGTATATCAACCCAATCCCCAGGTTCCGACAGCGGTTCATGAGGGCCTCCGATTGCCGGCCCGTGACCACGCCGACGTTAATTCCGGCCCGCATCGCCAGCCGGATCCCCAGGCCGTCTCTAACGTGAAACCGCTTGATCTCCTGGTCTTGGGCGACATAGATGATACTGCCGTCGGTCATGACACCGTCCACGTCCAGCAACAGCAGCCGGATCCGTTTAAGTTTGTCCAAGTGTTGTTGCCAGTGCTGCATGTTTCAACATTTCCTTGATAACCGAAATCGATCTTGAATCGTTTGTAAATGCACGTGGTCCGTGGACGCAACAGACAACGGACAACCTGCAACGGACATCAGGATCTTCTGCGTACAAAATTTAAAGAACCCGGCAAACCCGATGAACCTATTCAACCTCAACTGTCCAACGCCGCCCGGATCGACTGAAGCTGCGTCAGCAGGAGCTCAAGGGTGTCCAGCTTCAGGGAATTGGGTCCGTCGCAGAGCGCCCGCTCCGGATCGCTGTGGACTTCTAAAAATACGCCGTCAGCGCCGGCGGCAACCGCAGCCCTGGCAAGCAGCGGTGCAAACTCCCGCTGTCCGCCGGAGGAGGTCCCTGCCCCGCCCGGCAGCTGAACGCTGTGGGTGGCGTCGAAAATGACCGGCCAGCCGGTGTCCTGAATAATCTTGATGCCGCGAAAATCAACCACCAGATTGTTATACCCGAACATGGCCCCCCGTTCGGTAATCAGCAGCTGCGTATTGCCCGTCGAAGTCGCCTTTTCCGCCACATTGATAATGTCCCAGGGGGCTAGAAACTGACCCTTTTTGATATTAATCGGCTTTCCTGTTTTGGCAATTTCCAGAATAAAATCCGTCTGGCGGCACAAAAAAGCCGGCACCTGGAGGATGTCCAGCACCTTTGCGGCCGGTCCAATTTCATCAATGGTGTGGACATCGGAAAGCACCTTTACGCCCAGCTCTGCCTTGATTTGCGCCAGTATTTCCAGCCCCCGATTTAAACCGGGCCCTCGGTAGGAATTGAGGGATGTCCGATTGGCCTTGTCGTAAGACGCCTTGAATATAAAGGGAAAGTTTAACTTCCGGGCCAGGTCCTTGAGGGCGGACGCAATGGTTAAGGTGGTTTCAGGGTCTTCAATCACACAGGGGCCCGCAATCAGGGCCAGGGGCGCGCCCGCGCCGATGATAATATCGTCAATCTGTACTACTTTCTTCATTTCATACCCTTGCTGATCATAGTAAACATAAAAATAGAAGCCCGTCTTACGAAGCCAGGCGCCGGGTCAACCGCTGCTTAACAGACTGTTTCTGAAAGAAAATTTTCATCAGTTCTATCGTGCGGCTGTTGAAAAGTCAAGAAACGAAAAACAAACCTTGATTACAGGCGGTTTAGCTGTTATTAGTCACATTTATTTTAAATCCATCATAATGGAGTATAATATATTGAAACTTAAAGATATAAAATTTAGAACGTGGCTGATTGCTTTGGGCGCTTTCATTATTGCAGCACCCCTTGTGTGGATGATGCTGGCCCGCTTGGAAGGCACAAATCCGGCGGTTGTTCTGGAGCCGGGATACTTGTCGCTGGGCCCATCCCAGGAAATCGCCATTACGGCAACGGACGCTAAAACCGGCTTGCGAAAAGCCTGGGTCGGCCTGCTGAAAGACGGTAAAGAAACCGTCCTGTTTCAAAAAGAGTATCCTTCACCCGGCATTACCGGAAGCGGTCGTGTGGTGCAGGACACCTTCAGCGTCCGGATCGAGCCGAAAAAGCTGGGAATCACCGACGGCAAGGCGGTTTTGCGGTTGGCCCTGTGGGACAATTCCTGGCGCGGCTGGATGCAGGGGAATAAAGCGTACGTTGAAAAGGACGTCAGCATTGATACGGTACCGCCCAGAATACGGGTCTTGACCCGCTTTCACAATATTTCCCAGGGCGGCGCCGGCCTGGTAATATACAGCTTGACGGAGCCCTGCCCGCGCAACGGTGTTTATATCGGTGATAATTTTTTCGCCGGATATCCCGGCAACTTTAACGACAAAAGAATCCATATGGCTTATTTCGCCCTGAACTATTCCCAGGGGCCGGAGACCGAATTTTATATCACTGCTGCCGACGCTGCCGGCAACAGTGCCCGGTCGGGATTTCCGCATTATGTCCGCAAACGATCCTTTAAAAAGGACGTCATCGCGCTTTCGGACAGCTTCCTGAGCTGGAAGATGCCGGAGTTTGATGTGCCGGGCGCACAAAACGCCGAACTGTCTCTTTCTGAAAAGTTCCTGAAAGTCAACCGGGATCTGCGCCAGTCCAGCTATCAGGAGCTCATTAAAGCGACCGGGACAACCGAACCGAATCTGTTGTGGACGGGAGATTTTCTGAGGCTGCCGAACTCGGCCCGGCAGGCGGGGTTTGCCGATCACCGCGCGTACAATTACAACGGCCGAACCATTGACCGCCAGGTGCACCTTGGCGTCGACCTGGCCTCCACGGCCCACTCCCCTGTTCCGGCAGCCAACAGCGGCAAGGTTGCCTTTGTGGGCGACATCGGCATCTACGGCAGGACCGTTGTCATCGATCACGGCTTCGGGCTGTTCAGCATGTACTCCCATCTGAGCGGTGCGGATGTGCAAAGCGGTGAAACGGTCGAAAATGGAAAAATTATCGGAAACACCGGGGTGACGGGACTTGCCGGCGGCGATCACCTCCATTTCGGCATGATGATCCAGCATGCCTTTGTCGACCCGATTGAATGGTGGGATGCCGCCTGGATCAAAAACAACATTACCGATAAAATCAGTTCGGTAAAATCAACCCTCGGTGTGGAGTAGCCCGGAATGAAAAAAAATAAAATCAACAAAACCTATCAGGAAATCAACGCCAAGATTAAATCCGGCAAGGTGGTGGTCGTAACAGCCGAAGAGATCATCGGCATTGTCAGGGAACACGGCGCCATCGAAGCCGCCAGACAGGTGGACGTGGTCACCACCGGCACATTTGCACCGATGTGCTCATCCGGCGCGTTTATCAACTTCGGCCATAGCGTTCCCACCCTCAAAGCCTCCAAGGTCTGGCTCAATAACGTCCCGGCCTATGCCGGCCTGGCAGCCGTTGATTGCTATATCGGCGCCACCGAACCCTGTGAAGACGACCCCTTGAACAAGGTTTATCCCGGAGATTTTAACTATGGCGGCGGCCATGTCATCCAGGACCTGCTGGAAGCTAAGAAAGTGTATTTAAAGGCCAGCGCCTACGGAACGTCGTGCTACCCGAACCGCATGACTGAAAAAGAAATTTCCCTGGCCAAGCTGCCCAATGCGATCCTGTGCAATCCCAGAAACGGCTATCAGAACTATAATTGCGCCATCAATTTTACCCAAAAAACCATCTATACGTATATGGGGGTTTTGAAACCCAAAGGCGCCAATGCCAACTATTGCTCGGCGGGTCAGCTCAGTCCGCTCCTGAACGATCCCTTTTACAAAACCATCGGACTCGGCACCCGAATCTTCCTGGGGGGCGCTGCCGGTTATGTCACCTGGCACGGCACCCAGCACAAGCCGGCCGTTAAACGGACGAAAAAAGGCGTACCGCTTTCACCGGCCGGAACCCTCTGGGTTATGGGCGATCTGAAGAATATGAGCGCCGAGTGGTTAAAAGGGGTCAGCATTCAGGGCTACGGCTGTTCCCTGGCCGTGGGGATGGGAATTCCGATCCCCATCCTGAACGAAGAAATCGTTAAATACACGGCCGTATCGGACGAAGACATCTTCACCCAGGTCATTGATTACGGCAACGACTACCCCATGGGTGTCGGCAAAAGCTATGGCCGGGTGAGTTATGCCGAGTTGAAAAGCGGCGTCATCACGGTCAAGGGAGAAAAAGTGCCGACGGTGCCGCTCTCCAGCGTGGTCAAGGCCCGTGAAATTGCCGCAATCTTGAAAGACTGGATTCAAAAAGGTAATTTTACCCTGGGCGAACCCCAGTTCACCCTGCCCGGTTCCGAAAATCCGGTTTAAGAGCGGCGCGCCCATGCGAACGTTTATTGCAATTGAACTGCCGCAACATATTATTGCTGGGCTGGGGAATGTTCAAAAAACGTTAAAGTCCGCTAAACTGAAGATCCGGTGGGTGCAGCCGGAGAATATTCATCTGACGCTGAAGTTTCTGGGGGACATCAATCCTGAAGCAATTGACCCCATCAACCGGACCCTGTCCGAATCGGCCCGGGGTTATGATCCGATATCCCTGTCGGCCAAGGGCGGCGGCGCCTTTCCGGGAATAAAAAATCCGCGGGTGATCTGGGTGGGTCTCGCCGGCCAGGTTTCCCGGCTCAAAGCGCTGCAAGGGACACTGGCGGAAAATTTAACAGCGCTGGGTTATGAGAAAGAAGAACGGACCTTTAAAGGTCATTTAACACTGGGTCGAATAAAGGGGGCCGTCGATCCGATTAAACTGAATGCCGCCCTGAACGAGGTAATGTCATTTGAAACAGAACCGTTTTTAGTGGACCGGATATTTTTGTTTCAGAGCGATCTGAAACCCACCGGTCCCGTTTATACGAAAATAGCGAGCGCCGCTCTGGCGCCTTCGCTTTAACCGCATACAACCAGTTAGGAGGACAACATGGGCACAACGCCGGACAAAGAAAAAGCCGTACAAACCGCCATGGGCCAAATCGAACGCCAGTTCGGCAAAGGTTCCATCATGAAACTGGGCAGTCGGCCGGTAATCGATGTTCCCGTCATATCGACCGGGTCCCTTGCACTGGACAAGGCCCTGGGCGTCGGCGGGCTTCCCCGGGGAAGGGTGATTGAAATTTTCGGACCGGAATCATCCGGCAAAACAACGCTGGCGCTGCATGCGGTTGCCGAAGCCCAGCGACAAGGCGGCATTGCCGCATTCATTGATGCCGAACACGCCCTGGATACGGTATATGCCAAAAAATTGGGGGTTAACTGCGATGAACTTCTGGTGGCCCAACCCGACACCGGCGAACAGGCCCTTGAGATTACCGACATGCTGGTGCGCAGCGGCGCCATCGACATCCTGGTGATTGACTCGGTGGCCGCTCTGGTGCCGCGCGCGGAAATCGAAGGCGAAATGGGCGACGCCCATATGGGGCTGCAAGCCCGGCTGATGTCCCAGGCGCTGCGCAAGCTCACCGGAACCATCGGCAAAACCATGACATCGGTCATTTTTATCAACCAGATCCGCATGAAGATCGGCGTGGTATTCGGCAATCCGGAAACGACCACCGGCGGCAATGCCCTCAAGTTTTATTCTTCAGTCCGCATCGATATCCGGCGGATCGGCGCCATCAAGGAAGGCCAGGATACGGTCGGAAACCGGACCCGGGCACGGGTGGTTAAAAATAAAATGGCCCCGCCCTTTAAAGAAGCTGAGTTTGATATCATGTACGGAGAGGGAATTTCGCGCACCGGCGACCTCCTGGACCTGGCGGTTGAGGCCGGTTTCGTCGATAAAAGCGGCGCCTGGTATTCCTATGAAGGTGAGCGTTTGGGCCAGGGCCGTGAAAACGCCAAACAATCCATCAAAGATAACAACACCGTCTTTGACGCCATCTTTCGCAAGGTTAAAGAGTCCATGGGACTTATAAAGCCGGCCCCACAGGAGAAAACGGCAAAAGAAGATGCTGCTGCGGCCGAACCTTCGGCCAAAAGTAAAGTATAGTCGGATTGGCAAATAAGGATTGATTGATGATTGGTGATTGGTGATTGGCGATTGGCGATTGATGATTAAAGGATTTATTTTTTTCAATCAACAATCAACAATCATAAATCAACAATCATAAATCCTAAGGAAATATACCCGTAAAGGTTTTATTTTGACTTCACCCGTAGGTGTTTTCTTAAAGTAATGGAGAAATAGATGACCGGTAACGAAGCCCGCACACTTTTTCTGGAATATTTCAAAAAGCACGATCATCAGATTGTCAGAAGCTCTTCACTCGTCCCGGCCGATGACCCCACCCTGCTGTTTTCCAATGCCGGCATGGTCCAATTCAAACGCACGTTCCTGGGCGAGGAAGTTCGCAGCTATAACCGCGCAACAACCTCCCAGAAATGCGTCCGGGCCGGCGGCAAGCACAATGATCTGGAAAACGTCGGTTATACCGCCCGGCACCATACCTTTTTTGAAATGCTGGGAAATTTTTCTTTTGGCGACTATTTCAAAGAAAAAGCCATTGAACTGGCCTGGGACCTGCTGACCAACGGCTACCGGCTGCCTTCGGACAAATTGTGGATCTCAGTTTATCTTGATGACGATGAGGCCTACGGCATCTGGCAAAAGAATATCGGCGTCCCCGACGACCGGATCGTCCGGTTCGGCGAAAAAGACAATTTCTGGTCCATGGGGGACACCGGACCCTGCGGTCCCTGCAGTGAAATAATGATCGATCGCGGCGAAGCCTACGGCTGCGGCCGGCCGGACTGCCGGGTCGGCTGCGAGTGCGACCGTTACCTGGAGATCTGGAACCTGGTATTCATGCAGTACAACCGCGACGAAAGCGGCCGGATGACCCCTTTGCCGAAACCCAGTATTGATACCGGCATGGGCCTGGAGCGGATTGCATCCGTGATTCAGAATGTCCCCACAAATTACGACACAGACCTGCTCCTGCCCATCATCCGCATGGCGGAAAACCTCTCACAAAAGCACTTTGGTGAATCCGGGCCGTCCGACATCGCCATGAAGGTGATCGCCGATCACAGCCGCTCAACGGCTTTTTTGATCGGAGACGGCGTGCTCCCCGCCAACGAAGGGCGGGGGTATGTACTGAGACGCATCATGCGCCGCGCCATCCGCTATGGCCGCAATATCGGGCTGACCCGACCGTTTTTGCACCGGACTGTTGAAAAGGTTTTCGACATCATGAAGCCGGCCTATCCCGAACTCTCGGAAGCCGCCGCCTTTATCACCAACGTCATAAAGAACGAGGAAATCCGTTTTCTGGAAACCCTTGACAACGGTCTCAAGCTGCTCAACGAAACCCTGGTTGAGATGAAATCCCAGGGCCGCACGGAAGTGCCGGGGCAGGTATTGTTTAAACTCTACGACACTTTCGGCTTTCCGGTTGACATCGTCCGGGACGTGATTCGGGATAGAGAGTGGTCCATGGATATGGAGGGATTTAACAGCGCCATGCAGAAGCAGCGGGAACAGTCCCGATCAATAGCCACCTTTGCCAAAGTCATTGACGCCTATAAAAATCTCTCCGCCGGCGGATTTAAACCGGAATTCGTCGGATATGATACCCTGTCCTGTCAGGCCAAGGTCATGGTCATGGTAAAGGACGGCAGCGATGTATCCCAAGCCCAAACAGGCGAACCGGTGGAAATTGTAACCGACCGGACCCCTTTTTATGGAGAAGCCGGCGGCCAGGCCGGCGACAGGGGGGCACTGGCCGGTCACACCGGCAAAATGGAAATCACCACCACCATTAAAGACCCCAACGGTTTGATCATCCACCGGGGAAAGGTCGTTTCCGGCCACATTCAAAAGGGCGACAGCGTCACGCTTTCGGTTGATGAAAACACCCGTAAAGCCACGGCCCTGAACCATACCGCCACCCATATCCTGCACGCAGTCTTGCGGGAAGTCTTGGGGGATCATGTCAAACAGGCCGGTTCGCTGGTTGCACCGGATCGACTGCGTTTTGATTTTACCCATTTCGCCCAGGTGGACGCAGCGACCCTGAACAGCATCGAAACCCAGGTCAATGCACACATTCGCCGAAACGTCTCCACCCACACCGAAGAAATGGACGCCGAAAAAGCGTTCAAGAGCAATGCCACCGCGCTGTTTGAAGAAAAATACGGCGACCGTGTCCGGGTCATCTCCCTGGCTGATTTCAGCAAGGAGCTATGCGGCGGCACTCACACCGGCCGCACCGGCGATATCGGTTTTTTTAAAATCATCGCGGAATCGAGCGTGGCTTCAGGGGTTCGCCGCATTGAGGCCGTCACCAGCGATGCGGCTGTTTCCTTCGTCCAGCAGACCGCCGGTCTGCTCCAGGATGCAGCCCGTCTGGTGCGGGAAAAGCCGGAAAGCGTACCCCAGCGCATCGATAAAATTATTTCCGACCATAAAGCCCTTGAAAAAAAACTGGTGGATCTTCAGGGAAAAATCGCTTCCGGATCGGCCGCACCGGCCAATTCCATCGAAACAAAAACCGTCAAGGGGGTATCCCTGCTGGTTCAAAAGGTAGCGGTGGACTCTCCGGCGGCCCTGCGCAACATGGCCGATCAATTTAAAGACAAACTGCAGTCCGGCATCATCGTCCTCGGCAGTGTCAGCGATAGCAAGGTCATGCTCATCGCGGTGGTGACAAAGGATCTGACGGACCGATTCCATGCCGGCAATATCGTCAAAGCGGCCGCTGCCGTAGTGGGCGGCAGCGGCGGCGGCCGGCCCGACATGGCCCAGGCCGGCGGCACCAAGCCGGAATTGCTGGACCAGGCCCTTGACAGCGTGGTTTCTCTTATAGAAAAATCTTGAAGTATTGATGTTCATCATATGGATTGATCGTAATAATGAATGGAAATTCTTGAACATCCAGCATGTTTTTTTTCAATCTTGACCTTTCCGCTTTTTTATTTCTATACTCAAATCTATACGCAGTCCGCCCTTTGATCATAAAGCAGATTTCAAAATTATCTTCCGTTTGAAACGAAATTGTCCGGCGGTGTAACGAAACGTTAATTTGACAACCGCTATAACCCTACAACTGTGTTCTAAATTTTAAGGAGGTGATGCCCAAATCTAAAGATCCTATGGTCTTTGTTCTTTATGAGTTAAACCGAGTTATTTTGAGAAAAAGGAGGACAATCATGATTAGAGCAATGGGAAGTGTTTTTGATCGCTGGGCGCGCCGGTGGATGCCGGACCCCATGTTGTTCGCAATCCTGCTGACATTCCTGACCTACATCCTGGGTTTGATTCTGACTGAAAGCGGACCGTTTGACATGATTAAACACTGGTATGACGGGTTCTGGACATTGCTGAGCTTCGGTATGCAGATGTGCCTGATTCTGGTAACCGGCCATGCCCTGGCAACATCACAAATCGTCAGGGGCTGGATTGAAAAAATTGCCGGAATACCGGACAAGCAAACCAGCGCCATTTTTCTGGTAACGTTTGTGGCAGCCATCGCGTCCTGGATCAACTGGGGACTGGGGATCATCGTGGGCGCCCTGGTAGCCCGCGAGGTGGGCCGCAGCGCGCACTTGAGAAACATCCCCATGCATTACCCCCTGCTGGGTGCGGCCGGCTATGCCGGTTTTTTGACCTGGCACGGCGGCCTCTCGGCATCGGCGCCGCTGCTGGTGGCCACTGAAAAGCATTTTCTGGTGGATCAGATCGGCATTATTCCCACCAGCCAGACCCTTTTCAGTCCTTTGAACATCTTCATCACCCTTGCCCTGATTATTTTCATACCGATTACCTGCATGCTGATGGCGCCCAAAAAAGAGGAGGACATCGTTGAAATAAAGCATGTCGATATCACTCTGGTGGAAAAAGAAATCACCGAAGAATTACCGGAGCAGGATATGGTCCCCGCCGACTGGTTTGAAAACAGCAAGGTCATCTCCGCCATCATCGGCATTATGGGAATGGTTTACGTATTCTGGTATTTCGGCACAAAGGGGTTCCAGCTGAACCTCGACATCGTCAATTTTACCTTCCTGTTTTTGGGAATCCTTTTCCAGCGAACCCCGCTGAACTACATCCGCGCCGTCAGTAAAGGCGCCCGTTCTTGCGCCGGGATTATTGTTCAGTTTCCGTTCTATGCCGGCATCATGGGCATGATGAAATTCTCGGGCCTGGTAGCCATTATGGCAGGCTGGTTTGTGGCCATTTCGAATCCAACGACCTTTCCCGTATTTACCTTTATCAGCGCCGGATTTGTGAATATGTTCGTGCCGTCCGGCGGCGGCCAATGGGCTGTTCAGGGCCCCATCATGGTCAAGGCCGCCCAGGCCCTTGACATCTCCATCAACAAAATCATTATGGCAGTAGCTTACGGGGACGAGTGGACCAACATGCTGCAACCTTTCTGGGCCCTGGCCCTGCTGGGCATTACCGGCTTAAAGGCCCGCGAAATAGTGGGATACACCATGGTGGCACTGGTGGTCAGTGCCGTGATATTTATCCTGGGGCTGCTGTTCCTGCCGGCCTGATGAATTTCAACATCCGAAAAGGTTGCCCGGACCGGCAAAGTGCGGGCAACCTTTTTTAGACTGAATTTATGAAATGGGCAAAAAGTGTCTGCCCTGACAAGGAGTTTGGTTCTATGTCTAATAATCCTGAAGCATTTGATCTCTCTATTCTGGGATGCGGACCCGGCGGGCTTGCTGCCGCTGTCCGGGCGCTTGATTTAGGCAAAAAGGTCTGTCTGATCGAACGCGGACAAATTGGCGGGGCAGGCGTGATGTGGGGGGCACTGGCATCGAAAACTTTTTGGGAGCTTTCCAAAGATTATGCCATTGCCGCCAAAAAGGACCGGGGATACCAGGCTGCCGGACTTAAGGTAGACTTCAGCAAGGTCCGGGCAACCGTCCTCGAAGCCGTTAAGGAAAAACAAACCCAGATGCAATCCCAGGTCGATGTCTTTTCCCCCGGACGCTGGCAGGGGCCGGGCGCATTGATTTATAAAGAAGGCAGCGGATCGTTTGTTGCACAAAACCGTCTGCTGATCCATTTCCCGGACAATAAAAAAGAAGAAATTATCACTGAGAATGTTCTGATTGCAACCGGCTCCTCTCCCCGAAAGATTCCCGGGATAGACATCGATCAGGAGCGTATTTTTGATTCCGACGGCATCTTGAAGCTGAAAAAATTTCCAAAGAAATTGATGATCATCGGCGCCGGAATAGTCGGCTGCGAGTATGCCACGATCTTTTCCAATTTCAAGCAGACAAAAGTATATCTTGTCGATCACATGGAGCGCATTATCCCATATGAAGACGCCGATATCAGCAATTTCGTCAGCAGCAACCTAGTGTCACGTCAACCTTGTAATGTCGTAAAAAATGTGGTAAGTATGCTTCATAATCAACCCGGGAGGATTGGAT
>JARGFK010000082.1 GCA_029211065.1 Desulfobacterales bacterium | reverse complement strand
ATGGGAAAGGGATTCAGACTTGGATGCCAATGCATCTGGAAATTGGTGACAATTTCTATGGCGGAGTCTATTACGGGCCAGAATTTTATAAAAAGAGGGCAAGATTGAACTGGGACCGTGGCAGTTACTATATGGAAATGGATATTTCCAATAGCCAGAAAGAGGTTTTAGATAACTTGCTTTCCAAAAAAAAGGACTGGATTGGCGGAAAGAATTATATCGAGGAAATTTCGAATCGATGCTTTGAAACCGAAACTAAATTTGAAAACCCTTTTGATCCGGATTGGAGTGTTTCCTTTGACAAAGAATGGGAACAAAATCGTAGAAAATGGCTTGAAAGAGCCGGATTCAAAGGTTTAGACCCAAGAGCTTTCGTTTTTCTACCGACAGATGAAAAACTGAGAAAGCAATTAAACACGAAAGCCGAAGATATCATTATCGATGGCTGCGAGAGAACCCGGGTTCTTTGTTCCATTTTCTGTGGTCAGAAATTTTAAAGCGCATTCGTAATTAGCAGGTCTAAAAATCGCGAACGATCACCTTCTCGTTAAACTCGAAACGCCCCGTTAACATTTTAGCGGGGCAAATGGAAACTGGATTCAGTTCCAAATAAAATTAAATCCCGCATGGCCGATGAGTTGTGTGGGTAAGGAGAAACTTATGGTGGAAAGAACAGAGTTAGTAGACGAAAAAAAAGAGCATACGTATCGTTCGTGGACCGAATTGCAGGATGAATTGCGTTTGCGGGAATTGATTGCGTTGGCTCGACAGAGCGCTGAACTAAGGAATTTTAGAATGGAAAAAAACATGAGCAAGGAAGAAATTGAGGACTATGTCGGAGATATTTTAGTCCAAATGCCAAATCATCGTTGGCTGGAATTTACCTTCGACAATTTCGAGGAGCTCCATAAAAAAGGGGTATATGAGCGTTTTTTGCTAAGAGCCCTCACTGGATGTCGTGGAAACAATCACCGATGGTCAGCCTGGGATATAGAATTGATGCTCGACATAGCAGATAGGAATAAACTGATGGAAGCAGGTGATCCTCTGCCTGGCTCTGGACCCTTCACTGTTTACCGAGGAGTTGCTGGAAAAGGACCTGCCCGCAGGTTGAGGGGGATTTCATGGACAAGTGACTTTGATAAAGCCGTTTGGTTCGCGAGGAGGTTCGAACGGTTTTTGAATAAACCCATGGTCTATGAGACTGTCGTTCAACGCGAACAGGTTCTGGCCTATAACAACTCAAGGAATGAAAGTGAGTTCCTGTGCCTTATCCCTAAAGATCAGAAATTAAGAAGGGTATGGTCAAATAAGGCTGAAAAAGAGTCAGAAATCAAGCAAGCGGCATAATCGCTGAAAACGGAGCCAAACATACCTCGGCTCCACAATCCGCGAAAGCGGTAGGACACGTCATGGATGACGAATGAGTCATCTTCTGGAACCGACCAGCAATGGACCTGTCATATCAAGTTTTTTGAGGTATGAGGTATGAGAAAGGAGATTTTTGATAATGAGTTTTTGACACAATTGGAAGTTGCGAATTATTTTAAGGTCGTTCCGGCTACAATTAAGAATTGGCGAGACCGAGGACTTCTGTCATACTGGCAAGCCCCAGGTTCAACACGGGTTTTATATTTCAGTGATGAAATAAAGGCGTTCAGGGACAAAAATTCATTTCCAAAGAAAGGGGGTGATAAACCGAAGGCTGAATCAAAGAAGGTGAAGCCGTGCATATCGTCTGCTGATAAAGAATGGAGGATATGACATGGCGAAAAAATTAAATCAACATTTGTACCGGGATAAAATCAGTGGTGTGTGGTATTTTCAAAAGAAAGTTAGGGGCATGGCAAAGCCGTACAAATTTTCCTTGGAAACCAAATCCGTGGTTGAAGCCAGGCGTAAGCGTGATGATCATTTGAAAGAAATCAATATCCACGGGCAAATTCTGAAAACAGATGCCGTAACGGTTGAAGATTCTATGCCGTTTGGGGAAGTGGCCAAAAGGTGGTCAGAAATCGTGAAAACCCAGGTGGAAGAGACAACTTTTAATAATTACCGCAAGGTTATGAACTGTCATGTGCTGCCATGCTTTGGAAATACACCAATTGATTCCATGACCAGTCTCGACATAGAGACGTTCATCAGCAAGTTAAAATGCGGGAGCAAGACCAAGCAGAACATCTTGACCCCTTTCAGACTCGTGATGAAGTTCGCTAAGAAACATAAAATCATCCCGTCCAATCCATTTGTTGATGTAGATCCTATCAAGAAAACTAAGGGGGAACAGAAAAGGCCGCTATCGCTTAAAGAAATTAAGTCTTTTATCGATGCGTTGGACGTTGTCTGGAAACCGTTGTTCATCCTTTTATTTTTCTCAGGAGTCCGGATTGCGGAGGCATCTGCATTGAAATGGAAGCGCGTAGATTTCAAAAATGGTGTTGTGAAAATCCGCCGAAATCTTGTTCGGGGCAAAGCTGGAAAGCTAATCTACAAGACACCCAAGACCGAAAGCTCGATTCGTGATGTTAAAATACCGGAGTTCGTAATTGAAGCGCTACGAGTGCAGCGGAAAATAACTTGGAAAGGTGATGGAGACAACTTCGTTTTCTTAAACAAAGCTGGTCGACCCATTCACCGGCATACCCTGAACAATACAGTGGTAAAGCCAGCCCTCGAAAAGGTTGGTATTACTTCACAAATCAGCATTAAGGATACCAGGGCGACCTTCATCACTAACGCGTTGGATGAAAATGAGCGTATGAGCTTCATTCAAAAACAGGTCGGGCATGCCAACACGCGGATGATTGTAGATCATTATTATCGGCACACCCCAGCTCCAGATGATGGGTCACATTTAGAAAAAGCCTGGAATTCTACCAGGATTCTACCAGAGTCGGATGAGTAAAATTTGTAATCTATTTAAATTATTAAGTAAAAATGGTGGAGGCGGCGGGAGTCGAACCCGCGTCCGAAAATATTCCACACAGGCGTCTACATACTTGTCCGAAATTTTAATTTTTGTCCTTCAGGTCTCCTCCCGGCCGGATCTCTGAAAGCTTAGCCCGCTGAATTTCGCCAACCCTGCCACAGGCACTCAGGGCCGGCTATCCTGCTAGTCGACGCCCTGTCCGGGTCCGCAGAAAAAACCCGGCAGAACGGCAGCCTTAAGCGGCTACAGCGTAGTTATAATCGTCTGCGATTATATTTAAATCCCCGTCTTTTTTACGAGCGGACAGGATGCTCGGTATGCAGCCAATGCTTCTTTATCCCCGTCGAAGCCGTTTCGCCCCCAAATTTGAGGTAGGTAAAGAAGGTATGAAAAAGATCAAATGATGATCTTAATTTAAGCAATCAACGCCAAAAAGTCAAGGGTATAAAGCCGGGAGGCTTGGAAGCTGGGAGGCGGGGAGGTCAGTGATCCTTGCGCGCCCGGTCCAGTTCCCTTTTGCCATCGCGCTCGCGGAGGGACTCTCTTTTATCGTATTTGCGCTTGCCGCGGGCAAGTGCGATGGTGATTTTTGCCTTTCCCTTCTGGAAATAAACCTTCAAGGGGACCAGGGAAAGTCCTTTTTCGTTCACTTTGCCATAAAGCCGCTTGATCTCATGTGCGTGCAGCAGCAGCTTGCGGGGCCTTAAGGGGTCGTGGTTGTCATAATAGGCAAAGGGGTAGGGGCTGATGTGCATCTGATGGACAAAAACCTCTCCGTTGGTTATTCTGGCGTAGCAATCCTTCAAGTTGACCCGTCCCAGCCGCAGAGACTTGACTTCGGTTCCCTGCAAGACCATGCCCGCTTCAAATTCATCTTCGATAAAATAGTCGTGGCGGGCCTTGCGGTTTACGGTTATAATTTTAATGGGCTTATCGTTCAATGGAATCCTTTACGCGGGTGGAATCCGGGGTTAATGGTATCAATACGGTGCCTATAATTATACTGTAAAATTATTGTCACTCCCGCGCAAGCGGGAGTCCAGAAAAATGTTGCCTGGATTCCCGCTTACGCGGGAAAGACTCATTGACTTATCTCAGGAAGAATCTGCAATAATTTGCATCAAAAAACTGATATACGACACTTTCCAATCATCCAGAGTAGATCATGTCTGACAGCACGCTGCCATAGGTCTTTTGGACCATTTTTTCGATATCGGTCGCCGTCGCCTGTTTTAAAACATCTTTCACAAAGAGTTTGGCGTCTTTTAGCTTCAGCGAGCGGATCATGCCTTTGACGGCCGGAATCGATTGCGGGTTCATGCTTAATTCGTCCATTCCCAGGCCCAGCAGAATCGGTATATACGCCGGGTCTCCGGCCATTTCACCGCACATAAAGACCTTGATGCCTTTGTCTTTGGCCACATCGGCTACGTGCTTGATCATGCGGATAATGGCCGGATGCAGGGGGTGGTAGAGGTGGGCGACCTGACGGTTGCCCCGATCGATGGCCAGAGAATACTGGATCAGGTCATTGGTGCCGATGCTGAAAAAGTCAACGATCTGCGCCAGGTCATCCGCCATAATCACGGCCGCCGGGACCTCTATCATAATGCCGACTTCTATATCCCGGTTAAACGAAACCCCTTCTTTGGCGAGTGAATCGGCGGACTCATCCAGCATCTGGATGGTCTGGCGGACTTCATCAACGCTGGATATCAAGGGAAACATGACGCGAACGTTGCCGTGGGCGGCGGCCCGTAAAATAGCCCGGAGCTGGGTCTTGAATACATCCGGCTTTTGCAGGCAGTAGCGAATGGCGCGTAATCCCAGGGCCGGATTGGCCTCGTCCGAACCGGTGGCGTTGGCAAGAGCCTTGTCGCCATTGATGTCGAGGGTTCGAATGGTTACGGGTCTGGGGGCCATGACTTCGACAACATCCTTGTACTTGTCATAAAGTTCATCTTCACCCGGAAAGAAAGGGCGGCTGAGATACTGAAATTCCGTTCGGTAGAGTCCAACGCCTTCGCCGCCGTAGTTGATGACCGCAAAAATTTCTTCGGGCAGTTCGATGTTCCCCATGGCCTGGAGTCGAAACCCATCCGCTGTTTCCGCCGGCAAATGACCGCTGCGGGCGATGAGGGCTTTATATTCATCATAGCCGACCCGGCGTTCTTCATACGCTACCAGTGTCTGTTCGGTGGGGTTGATGATGACGATACCGGTGGTGCCGTCCACAATGATAACGTCGTCATTTTTGATCATGCGGGTGGCTTTAACGAGCCCCAGCACAGCCGGAATTTCAAGGGTACGGGCAATGATGCCGGTATGAGAGGCCTTGCCGCCAAGATTGGTCACAAACCCCATTACCCGTTCCAGATGTATCTGGCTGGTGTCGGCCGGAGACAAGTCGTGCGCCACCAGAATGACCCGTTTGTCAATGGCTGAAATATCGATCCCTTTAGCGCCGATAAGGTTGCGCATAATCCGATCGGCGACCTGCATGATATCGGAGGCCCGCTCCCTGAGGTAATCATCCGATATTGCCTGAAACATGGACCTGACATGGGAGGCCACTTTTTTTAAGGCCCACTCGGCGTTGACCTGCTCGTTTTTAATGGTATCAATGGTGCTGCCATAGAGCATCTTGTCTTTCAGCAGCACCATATGGGTTTCGAGGATGTAAGCGTGCTGACGAAGTTCTTCCGGCGTTTTCCGGATGATGCTGCGCAGTTCCTCTTTGGCTTTTTCCACAGCGGCCTTGAACCGTTTTATTTCGGTTGCAAGGTTTTTGCCATCGACATGGTACTTTTCAACGACTTCAACACCTTCGGTATCCACCAGGTATGCCTTGCCGATGCATATGCCCGGAGAGGCATTGATGCCGGTTAGTTTTATTTCCGTTGCTTTTTTTGCTGGCATGTCTGACTATTCCCCAAATCCGCTTGACACAAGCTGTTCCAATTCGTCCAGGATCTCAGCGTCGTTGTGGTCCTCAATCCTGATGGTAATTTTAGAACCCTTAAATCCTTCCAGCGTCAGTATGTCGATAACGCTGGCAGCATCGGCTTCCAAAGCGTCTTTCATGATCCAAATCTTACCGGTAGCGCGTTGGGCAATTTTCGCAATCTTGGCGGCAGATCTTGCATGAAGTCCCAGTTCATTGGTGATGATGGCATCTTTAACAAAACTTTTTCTATGGTCGTTCATTATCGGGTTTGTAATTAAAGTTTAACCCGTTCGGGCCAAAAACCCGCGCAGGATCATTTTGTCAGTAAACACCCTGTCTGCCTGTTGATGAACGCAAGTATCACCGGCACGGCAGGGCGATTGAAAAAGATTGATGGATACCAAAATAAAGAAATTTAACAACCCCCGCCCCGATTGTCAATCTGAAATCATTGACAAAGGCAGGAATTGCTGATAGACGAATTCAGCGCTGGAAGATTACAATCTGCTGTAATTATGGAAAAATTTATGGTTTTAGCAGATTGCCAAACGACCGACGACCCGATCATACTTGCAGGGAAAGAATCCTATCGCCGGGCTTTTATACCCGGCAGACAAACGGCCGGGAAGAGATCGGCATTCCGGAGTTGCAATGTCGATCTGGACACGGATGCGTCGATTGCCCGTGGGGGATTAATCTAAACCGAAGGGATACCAATGGAAAAACAATTCTTGATTGACGACTTGAAAATCGGGGAAGCCTGGCGTCTTTTTAAAATTATCGGAGAATTTGTAGATGGCGTCGAAAACCTGCATGATCTCGGCCCGGCGGTGAGCATCTTTGGGTCTGCCAGAGTTATGCCGGACGATCCGGTATACGGTCAGGCTGAAAAGCTGGCTGCGCTGTTTGCCAAAAACAAATTTGCCGTAATTACCGGCGGCGGCGGCGGTGTAATGGAGGCCGCCAATAAGGGCGCCGCCGAGGCCGGCGGCACATCGGTGGGGTTGAACATTATCCTGCCGTTTGAACAGCAGCCCAACCCTTATGCCAACATCAGCCTGGAATTTAATTATTTTTTTATCCGCAAGGTCATGTTTGTCAAATACGCCATGGCCTATATCATCATGCCCGGCGGCTTTGGTACGCTGGATGAACTGTTTGAAGCGGTTACGCTGATCCAGACCCATCGGATAAAACCCCTGCCGGTCATTCTGGTGGGGTCCGAATACTGGTCCGGATTGATCGACTGGATCAAGCTCCGGCTGCTGGATGAAAAGCGGATTTCTCCCGAAGATCTTGAAATTCTGCAGGTTATGGATAAACCGGAAGATATCGTCAAGTATGTTCAGAAAGTCGTGATCCTTTAAATAGAACCTGGCGGCCGGTTTGCGTGTGCGAACCAAAACGACGGCTGGAATAATACCGCCGTAATAATAAAACCACAGCTTACGGCACGCAGTGGCAGGGCGGCATCAATTTTTCTCTTGATTAAACAGGGGACATCCGCTATAAACTTTTTTTATATCTTCTTTTCAGTATATATTTAAGAATACACCAATTCATTCATCTGCGGCTGATGACTGCCGCCGATCAGACCCGTAAGCAATCGGGTCGAGAAAAACCAGCGACCATAGATGCCGGCAATGCTTTCAGGCGACGGACTTTATCCTGAAGGCCGAACGCTGTCAGTTTCATTTCGCAGGAAGATGAGCCTGTTGGAAACCATTTTCGCTCTACTGTCATCAGCCCCGGCGAAAAAACTGTCTGATAGAAACCGGCAATATCACGTTCCATCCGTCCGAATGGGCATGTTTCAGAGCATTTTTTTTCGTTTTCATAATGAAGCCCCCGTTTGCAGCGGGGCGCTTTATTTTAGCGATGAGATGCTTTGGAAACCGAGTCGTGATAAGAAAAAGGGAGGCCTAAGGATTGATCGGATCAGAAGAAATTAAAGGCAATGATGTCCTCTTGGAACTGGAGGACATTCATATGAGCTTCGGAAAGGTATCTGCGCTGGCCGGTGTAAGTCTTAAAATCAGAAGAGGGGAGATCCATTCCATCATCGGGCCCAACGGAGCCGGTAAGACGGTCATGATGAATTGCGTCAACGGCCTGTACCATCCCCAGCAGGGCAACATCTATTTTAAAGGGCAACAGATTAACCATCTCAAACCGCACCAGCGCGCCAACCTAAGAATTGCCAGAACCTTTCAGAAGGTGGAGGTCTTCGGCGGCATGACGGTGCTTGATAACATCCGCCTGGGCCGACACATCCATTACAAATCCGGCATCGTCAGCGGCGCTCTTTATGTCGGCAAGACCGACAGAGAAGAAATCGAACATCGAAAATTTATTGAAGAAGAAATCATCGATTTGCTCGAAATAGAGCAGATCCGGCATCAACCGGTCGGCCGACTCCCCTACGGTCTTCAAAAACGGGTGGAGTTGGGTCGGGCGTTGGCGCTGGAACCGGAACTGCTGATTCTAGACGAGCCCCTGGCAGGCCTCAATCTCGAAGAGGTGGAGGACATGGCCCGGTTTATCCTGGATGTGAATGAAGAAGCCCGCTGGAAAGTGACCTGCCTGCTGGTGGAGCACGACATGGGCGTGGTGATGGATCTGTCCCATCGTGTCTTTGTTCTTAATTTCGGCAACATGATCATGGACGGCACGCCCCAGGAAGTACAGCGTCATCCTGAGGTCATCAAAGCCTACCTGGGTGAAGAGGATTTATATGCAACCCGACGTTAAGCCGGATTTAAACGGAAGTGATGTTTCCAAAGAGCTGACGATCCCCAAACTTTTTTATGAAAAGGCCACGCTTTACGGAAAAAACCGGATCGCCATGCGGGAAAAAGAGTTCGGCATCTGGCGTCCGATTACCTGGCACGATTACTTCGAAAACGTCAAGAGCCTGGCTTTGGGGCTGATCAGCCTGGGACTTGAAGACGGCGACAAGGTCGCCATGATCGGCGACAACCGTCCCGAAGGATTATGGGCTGAAATGGCGGCGCTGTGCGCCCGGGGAATCGGCGTCTGGCTGTTTCAGGACAGCCTGATCGATGAGGTCCGCTACATTGTGGATCACTCCGACACCAAATTTTTATTCGGCGAGGGGCAGGAAGAAGTCGATAAGGCCATTTCCATTTTCAATGAATGCCCCAAACTGAAAAAAATTATCTGGGACGATCCCAAAGGGATGCGCAATTATGACCGGGACTATCTCATCAGTCTGAAAGAGGTTCAGGCTTTGGGCCGGGAACTGGACCGCAAGGAGCCGAACCTGTTTAAAGAATTGATCGCCAAGGGACATGGGGATGAAGTCGCCCTGCTGTTTTATACATCCGGCACCACCTCCCTGCCCAAGGGCGCGCTTTTGTCGCATCACAACATGCTGACCATGGGCAAACACCTCATGGCGGTGGACCCCTGCCTGGAAACCGATGACTATGTATCATACCTTCCCTTTGCCTGGATCGGTGAACAGATGATGTCCATTTCCTGCGGCCTGCAGATCGGGTATACCTTGAATTTTCCCGAGGACCCCGCAACCGCCCAGGAAAATATCCGGGAAATCGGTCCGCATGTCATGTTTGCGCCGCCGCGCATGTACGAGCAGATGACCCGCTCGGTCCAGGTTAAATATCTGGATGCCACCTGGATCAAGCGCATGAGCTATAGGCTTTCCACCTGGATCGGCTACCGGGTGGCCGATATGAAATTCAAGAAAAAACCGATCCCCTGGCACTGGAAATTTCTGGAATGGCTGGCTTACGTCATTATGCAAAAGAAGCTCAAGGATCATCTCGGACTGTCCCGGGTCCGCAATGCCTATACCGGCGGCGCCGCCATGGGACCGGATCATTTTCGATTTTTCCACGCCCTGGGGGTCAACCTGAAGCAGATATACGGCCAAACAGAGGTGGCCGGCATCTCCGTGGTCCACCGCAGCGGCGACATCAAGTTCGACACCGTCGGGCACCCCATTCCCGGTACCGAAATCCACATTACCGAAGAGGGCGAAATCATCACCAAAAGCCCGTCCGTATTTTTAGGATACTATAAAAATCCCGAAGCAACCGCAAAGGCCCTCAAAGACGACTGGCTCTATTCCGACGACAAGGGCTTTATCGATGATGAGGGGCACCTGGTTGTTTTTGACCGCACCAAAGATGTCTTTACCCTCAGGGACGGCAAACCGTTTTCACCGCAGTACCTGGAGACCCGTTTGAAATTCAGCCCCTATATCAAGGATTCCTGGGTTGTCGGCAACAAGCGGGACTTCATCGCCGCGGTCCTGTGTATAGACTATTCGGTGGTGGGAAAATGGGCTGATGAAAGGAAGCTCAATTATACCAGCTACATGGAACTGTCGCAAAAGCCCGAGGTAATCAATCTGGTAGAAGAACAGATTCGAACTGCCAACAGGGACCTGCCGGCGGCGGCCCGGGTTAAAAGGTTTACGAATCTTTACAAAGAACTGGATGCGGATGACGACGAACTCACCCGCACCCGCAAACTGCGGCGGTCCTTTGTGGAAAAGCGCTACCAGGAAATCGTCGATGCCCTATACTCCGACAAAGGCTCGGTGCACATCGACACCACCATCAAGTATGAAGACGGACGGCAGTCGCGCATCCTGACCGATCTGACCATTCAAACGATTGACGTTTAAGGCCGCTAACTGCAGCCTAAGGAGAATCAGGAATGGAATTGTTTTTCATGACACTCACAACCGGAATCATGGTCGGCGGCATTTACGCGCTGGTCGCCCTGGGCTGGGTCCTGATATATAAATGCTCGGGTGCGCTTAATCTGGCCATGGGCGAAATGACGCTTATCGGTGCGTATGTTTCGCTGAGTTTTTATTCAATGGGGGTTCCCTTTCTGCTGGCGCTTTTATTTTCGCTGGTGATCGGCTTTGCTTTAGGCGTTTTGACCGAACGCATCTTTCTGGACAGGCTCATCGGCGAACCGGTTCTGACCGTGATCATGGTCACAGTGGGGCTGTCTTTTTTCTTTAAAGGCACGGTTGAGTTTTTGTGGGGAACCGATACGCGGGTGTTTGACCCGCCTGTTTTTTCAATCGAGCCGATCAGGATCGGCCCACTGGTAATCGGTCAAGTGTATTTGTGGAGTTTCGTGGCGGCAATTATTCTTCTGTGTGTTTTCGTGTGTTTTTTTAAATACACCCGCTGGGGATTGGCCATGCAGGCCACGGCCGACGATGAGATGGCCGCTCTTTCAGTGGGAGTCAGCGCCCGGTATGTGTATGCTGCCGCCTGGGCCATCGCCTTTATGGCAGCCGGGGTGGGCGGGACCCTGCTGGGAAACATCAACGGCCTGAATATTTCGGTGGGATATCTGGGGTTACTGGTTCTGCCGGCCGTTGTCTTGGGAGGCCTGAACTCCATTCCCGGCGCCATCGTCGGGGGCATCATCATCGGTATCCTGCAAAATTTTTGCGGCGCCTATCTGGACAGATATTTTCCCGGCGGCGTCAAGGAAATCGCGCCGTTTGCCTTTATGGCCGTTTTTCTGCTTTTCAAGCCTTATGGGCTGTGGGGCTGGGAGCGGATTGAACGGGTGTGACGTTGAAAATGAATGGAAATGAACGCGCAACCCGTAATGCGCAACCCGTAACGCGCAACCCGCAACACGAACTGGAGCTCAACTGATGTCAACAACTTTCCTTCCCTGCGGCGTCTACCATCAAAACTACGCCCAGGAACATGGCTGGTGGCAGACCCGATTTATCAAGGCAAAGATGATTCTGCTGTTTGTGGTGTTGTTTGTGGGGATTCCTTTTGGGGCGGATTCCTACTGGCTGAGCGTATACAATCAGGTGGGCTATACCATTCTGGGGGCGTTGGGCGTGCAGCTCCTGATCGGTTTCTGCGGCCAGGTAACATTGGGGCATGCGGCCTTTCTGGCCGTGGGCGCTTATACCAGCACCCTCCTGATTCTGGAATTTCCCTGGCCGCAGCTACTGATAAAGTGGGGTCTGGCATACCCCCTCAGCATTATCATCGCGGCCGTAATGTCCGGGATCTGCAGTGTTCTGTTCGGGCTTCCTTCGGCCAGGGTCAAAGGCTTTTATCTGATTCTGACCACCATGGCGGCACAGTTTATTATCGTCGATTTTATCATTACGCAATATGTCAGCCAGATCGGCGGCCGCGGCCAGGCCTTTTCACTGCCGCCGGGCACCATAAAAGTGGGCCCCTGGGTCATCGACAACGATTTGAAGGTCTATTACATGATGATCGTCTTGGTGATCCTGTGCGTCACCATTGTGGTCAATCTGCTGCGCTCAAGGGCCGGCCGCGCCTGGGTGGCAATCCGGGACAACGATATCTCAGCCGAAGTAATGGGGATCAACGTTGTCAAATACAAGCTCCTGGCTTTTTTTGTGGCCGGATTTATCGGCGGCATCGCCGGCGCTTTCTGGATCAGCAACCTGGCGGCCATCAGCCCCGAGCATTTTCCGTGGTTTTGGTCCCTGTGGCTGGTGGGGGTGATTCTGATCGGCGGCGTGGGCTCCATCCACGGCACCATTTTCGGTTCCATCTTCATGGTGGTGGTGATGGAGCTGCTGCAACTGGGGATAATGCCGCTGGCAGATACATATCCCAAACTATTGATGGATTTTCTGTTTATCAAGGAGGCCGCCTTCGGCCTTGCGATCTGCGCCTTCATGATATTCGAGCCCTATGGCCTGGCGTATCGCTGGGGGCAAATTAAAAATTATTTTAACTTGTGGCCGTTCTCATATTAATAAAAGGAGGTGATAAAACAATTTCAGGTATCGGGAAACAACCTTAAAGGCCTACTTTCCAACGAAAGGGGATATTACAATGAATCTAAGAAATATGTGTCTAAAAATGTTTGTGTTGATTTTTGCGGTAGTCATGGCGGCTGGTTTTTCAGCCACGGCCGGGGCCGCGGAGGTCAAGGTGGGGGCGCTCAATGACATGACGGGAGCGACCTCAGATGTTGGCAAGGACTATGCCCTGGGCATTGCCGAAGCCATTCACTATGCGAATGACAACGGCGGTGTTAACGGCAAACAAATCAAGCTGTATCAGTTCGATTACGGCTACCGGGTGCCCGAAGCCCTTACCAAGTACAAGCTTTTTAAGCGGCTGGGAGCGGTGGCTGTTCTGGGCTGGGGAACCGGTGACACCGAAGCGCTGTCACCTACGGTAACCAAGGACAAGATGCCTTACGTATCGGCTTCCTATTCCGGGCATCTGACCGATCCTGCAAAAACGCCTTATAATCTTTTTGCGGCAACCGATTATTCCAGCAACGCCCGGGCCGCCATTACGGCCTGGTTTGATGAAAAATGGCCCAAGCATAAGGACTACGGCAAACGCAAGCCGCGCTTTGTCTGCTCTTACATGTTCGCATCGCCCTATTGCAGCGCGCCGATCAAGGCCATTAAAGATCAGGCCGCAATTCTGGGCTTTGACATCGGCCCGGACCAGGATGTGTCGCTGTTTGCCATCGATACCAAGAGCCAGGTTCTGGCCATGAAGGATTTCAAACCGGATCTGGTCTGGCACGGCAATACGACCATGTCGGTTGCGGCCACGGTTCGCGATGCCTATGCCCTGGGACTGGGCGCCGATCACATCGTGAACAACTGGGGGTTTGATGAAAACCTTCCCAGGCTGGCCGGCAAAGCTTCTGAAAATGTGATGGGAGCTGCTGTATGCGCCTTTTATGGTGAAAATGTTCCGATGATGGACAAGGTTGTGGCTTACGGGCAAAAGTACAACCCGGGCGTGCTCAAGGAAAAGCGCCTGGTGCGGACAATTCAGGGATGGGCCAACGTACTGGCGTTATGGGAAGCCCTGAAACGGGCTGATAAGTCCGGCGGGTTGAGCGGTGAAAACATCCTGAAAAAAGGCTTTGAAACCATGGAGAATTACGATATCGGCCTGAATGTGCCGCCGCTGACCTATACGGCGACGGACCACCGCGTGGCCGGCAAGGTGCCGATCTATGAGATTGCCGACGGCAATATTAAGCTGTTGAAGGTGGTTGATCTGAAAACGCGCTGGCCGGACAAGTGGGCCAAAGAGTGGATCGGCTGGTAATGAATCACAACCCCGAAAGGTCTCATTGCTTTGTCAAATCAAAAGCCAATTTTAAAAATAAATAACATCGAGGTCAAGTACCACGAGGTCATTCTGGTGATCAAAGGGGTCTCCATCGAGGTTCCCCATGGCGGCATTGTTGCGCTGCTCGGCGCCAACGGTGCGGGCAAGAGCACGATCCTGAAAGCTGTTTCCGGGCTTTTAAAGCACGAAGACGGAGAAGTCACGGACGGCTCGATAGAGTTCATGGGCGAACGCATCGAAAAGATGGCCGCTGAAAAGATTGCCAAAAAGGGAATCGTGCAGGTGATCGAAGGGCGCCGTGTGTTCGAGCATCTCACCGTTGAGCAGAATTTAAAGGTGGGGGCTCACATGAAAAAGCAAGGGCGATCCATCAAGGAAGGGCTGGAAATGGTATATACCTATTTCCCGCGATTGAGGGAAAAGCGCAACGAAACCGCCGGCCTTATCAGCGGGGGCGAGCAGCAGATGACGGTTGTGGGGCGCGCCCTGATGACCAGTCCCAAGCTGATCCTTCTGGATGAGCCTTCCATGGGCCTGGCGCCGCTCCTGATCCATGAAATTTTCAACATTATCACCCGTCTGAACGAAGAGGAAAAGATCTCGATGTTGTTGGTGGAGCAAAATGCCAAGTTGGCCCTTAACGTGGCGCCTTATGCCTATGTGCTGGAAAACGGGCGCATCGTCATGGATGACACGGCTGAAAAGCTCCGACAGAATCCGGATATCAAGGACTTCTATCTGGGCATGACCGATTTCGGGGGAAGGAAAAGTTTTCGGGATGTGAAACATTATAAACGCAGAAAGCGTTGGCTTACCTAACCCTTAAATTGAATAAGGGAGATGAAAAATGCGAAAAAAATTAATTTATATAGGTTTATGTGTGTTTCTTGTCAGTGCAGGGCTAATGGGGTGCGCAGGAATGGCGACCAAACCGACGGAACAGAATTTCAAAAATCCGGTGGTTAAGCTCGATTCCTTGGAAGTCGCCCATGCCTTTGGTTACTGGTACTTTGCCAAGAGTGTCGCCCCCACCAAGGGGAAACCGGATGATGTCGGGGCGCCGCTGGACCTGGCTTTTACCTTTAACATCGAAAACCCCAATGATTTTGCGATCAAGTTGGAAAACTTGAAATTTACGGTGGCGTTCGAGGACTTTGATCTGAACACCGTCAGTACCGATGCGGTCCAATGGATACCCCCCGGCAAGACCAACCAGGTTCGGGTTCACGCCCATTTTGACGTGCGCCAGTCGCTGTTGAGTCTGCTGGTTACCGGTGGGTTTAAACTCAAGGAACAGGACACGAATGCCTGGGCCGCTTTGGAAAAGTGGTGGACGGACATTCCCAATTATGAAGTTCCGATCCATGTAAAAGAAGGATCGGCCGTATTCAGCGCCGACGGTATTAGCAAGGTGAGCGCTTTTGTGGACAGGCATTCCCAATTATGAAATTCAGGTCCATGTAAAGAGAAGGTTCTGTTAATTTCAAGGCCGACGGGATTGCCAAAGTCAGCATGTTAAAGTGACTTACCCCTGATCGAGCGATAGAGCGTACAATTCAGCAAAAGATCTCTGCAGTCGCTCCCCGGCGGTATCGTCGCGGGTGCGGCTGCAGGGCGCACTTGCCTGCGCCCGTCTGCCGGGCTTGTTGAAAGCTGTTCCCAGGCTGCCATGCGGTGTTTTGTGCGACTTTCGCCGATGCTCATCCCGCCCGTGGCGGGACTGCGTTTGTCGAAATGTCACGCACCTGTCTGGTGATCTGATATTTGTTTTCCAACTGTCTGCCAAGCCCTATCTTGCCATCGGGCGTTGTCAGTTGTGTTTACCCGGAAAGCAACCCCTCACCGTTTCATAATAGGGTGTCTTATGGGGCTTTACGATTTTACCATTTATGATCTGATTTGTCGCAATGCCGTTAGTTTCAAGGACAAGCCTGCATGGTTTGAAGTGGACGACGGACGCACGATAACTTTCGATCAGTACAAGCAACAAGTCGATGGCCTGGCCAGGGGGCTCCAGAAGGCCGGCATTCATAAAGGCGATTGCATTGGGGTGCTGGGGAAAAACAGCCTTGAATATTTTCTCATCTATGGGGCTGCCGCCGCCCTGGGCGCTGTTATGCTCCCCATCAACTGGCGGCTGTCAGCCGAAGAGGCTGCCTTCAATCTGAGCGACGGCGCCCCCAAACTGCTTTTTGTCGATGAAGAATACCAGGGGCTGGTTTCCGGAATTAAACACAAGCTCCCGTCGGTCACTCAATTTTATAACCTTAAGGCCGATGCGGGCGGGTTCATTGATTTAGGATCCCTGTCGGACAGTGCAAATAATGTCGAAGCGCCGGAAGTTTTTTCGGACGATGGTTTTGTCATCATTCATACGGCGGCTGTCACCGGGCGGCCCAGGGGGGCACTGTTGAGCCATGAAAACATACTGATAGCCAGTTTTCATATGAACCATCTCTTCGGCCTGACACCGGCGGATGTTCATCTGAATCTTTTGCCGCTGTTTCATGTGGCCGGTCTTACCATGGCGTTTCAGGCGTTTCATGCCGCCGCCCTGAACGTGAATATCAGTAAATTTGATGCCCGCCAGATCGCAGAACTGATTGCCGCTAAAAACGTATCGGTACTGTATGAATTTTCGCCGATTCTTTCATCCATCCTGGCGGCCCAGGCTGAGACGGGGTCGGACATCAAAAGCCTCCGTGCGGTACTGGGGCTCGATGCGCCCGAAACCATCGAAAAATATCAGAAAGCAACAGGAGGCACATTTTATTGTGTTTACGGCCAAACGGAAACATCGGGCCTGGCCACTCTTGGCAAGTATAATGACAAACCCGGCGCAGCCGGAAAGATCCTGCATCTGGCAGATGTGCGGCTGGAGGATGAAAGCGGCAGTCCGCTGCCTCCGGGTCAAATCGGCGAAATAACGGTGAAGGGCCCCCTGGTATTTAAAGGCTACTGGAATCTGACCGAGGACAGCACCCTTGCCTTTCGCGGCGGCCGGCATCACACCGGTGATCTGGGCCGGTTTGATGAAGACGGTTTTCTGTGGTATGAGGGCCGTAAGGCCGATAAGGAGCTCATCAAACCGGGCGGCGAAAACGTTTATCCGGCCGAAGTGGAGCGCGTCATCCTGCAACATCCGGCGGTGCTGAAAACGGTGGTTTTCGGTGTTCCCGATCCCAAATGGAAAGAGGGGATTAAGGCTGTCTGTCTGCTGAAAAAAGACAAATCCCTGGAACCCCAGGACTTGATCCGTTTTGTGGGAGAACGCATCGCCAGCTTTAAAAAGCCTCAGTATGTAGAGTTCGTGACGGATTTTCCGGTATTAACGGACGGTGCACCCGACAGGGCCAAAATCAAGGCCAGATATGGCGGGGCTTAGCCCGGCACCCCCGGTTCCTCTCCTGGTCTCGCGCAGAGACCCAGGGGCGCAGAGAAGAACGAAAATAATATGGGAACAGCTCCTTGAACTCTTATTTCGAGGTTCGCGATCCGGTGTTTCAACACCCTGCAGAATAATAATCCCTGCGCCTCAGCGTCTCTGCGGGAGAACTGATAGCGTGAAGCGCTCCGGCGGGAATGTAGGAACGGGACGCTCCCGCGCCCCATTGAGGAGGAAAAACCATGGTCAGAACGGAAATATCGCTTTTTTTAAAGAATGCGCCCGGGGAGCTCGGGAAACTGTCCTCCCTGCTTGCCAATGAAAACATCAATATCGATGCATTGATGATACAGGATGTCTCCAGTTATGTGCAGGAGCTTTTCCAGGCCCGGGGAAAGTCGCTGAAGCGCATTGCTTCGGTCGCCAGCTATAACTCGATGCGAAAAGACTCGGCCCAGTTTGCCCTGATACGGCTGCTGGTGGACCAGACAGACAATGCCATCGATTTGCTGTCCAAAAATGACTACCTGTTCGATATCATGCCGGTGATTGTCATGGAACTTGAAAATAAACCGGGCTCTCTGGCCGAAATTACAACCCAGTTCGGCAAAGAGAAAATCAATATCAATTATGTTTACGGCTCGGTTTCTCCCCGTGGCAAAAAATGCCTGTTTGTGGTCTGCCCGGAAGATATCGAGCTGGCAACCAAAATCTTTAAACCTTAACGGAACTATCTGCCCCAGGAAGACCTGACCCTTTGTTTGCAGCAGCGAGGCGGTGCGGTGGATCGACGACCGTCATGGGTAACATCCCCGAAATCCGGGCTGAAAGTCTGATGGCCTCCAGCCCGACAATATTTCAAAGGCACCTTTCCAGATCAATAAAAGATTGTTCCGGTATCCTGCAAAAAATCAGAATCAGAAAAACTCAGGTTTCGGATAATACTTGAAATCCACCGCCCTGAATTTTGGATTAAAAAATGTTATTGATTGACAAGGTGCGTCAAAAGCGTTACACTATTTGCGATTTGAACTTTAGCAAACAGGGGGTGAAAACATGCCTGCAAAAAATCCAAGAGTAAATGTCGTTTTGGAGAAACCGCTGTATAATACCATTGAACGTTTAGCGACAAAAGAGGGGATTTCCCTTTCCACAAAGGTTCGCGACCTTATCAAGGAGGCGCTGGAGATTGAGGAGGACGTTGCCCTTTCCGATTTTGCCGAAATCAGGGAAAGGAGTCTCACAAAATCAAAGTTGTTGAAGCATAGCGAGGTGTGGTAAGCGTGCCGTTTACACTCAGGTACCATCCGGATGTCAAAACCCGAGACTTGCCCTTGATTGATGAGAAATTAAAAAACCGCATCAAAACTGCCATCGAACATCGGCTTGCAACCGAACCCCAGCGATACGGTGAGCCGCTACGTAAAACACTCCGAGGTTACTGGAAGCTGAGGGTCGGCGATTATCGCGTAGTCTATAAAATCGTCGGCAAAGAAGTCCTGATTCTCGGCATTATTCACAGAAAAAAAGTCTATGAGGCGATGGGAAAGAGAACGTAGGGCCATCAACCGGATTACCGGATAGTAAGCGGCCCGACAATGTCAAAGAGCCGATTTCGTAATCAATCATTGAATCGGTATTCTGCAAAAAATCGGAATCAGAAAACTCAGGGTTCGGATAATTATCCTTGAGCGCAATAATGATATTCGGTTTTTCAGCGGATTAATGAGATAAATTCCCCCCTTTCCTTCTAAGTGTCACATTCAGGATTTCACTGGGCCTCCAAAGCCTCATGCGCGGTCCCCATGTGCCCGTTCCTCTGCATACGATAACTGTCATACCATCCACCTCGTAACGTCCCTCCAAAATGGGATAGCGACTGCGGACCAGATAGCCGAATGGCCAGATTTGCCCTCCGTGAGTGTGGCCGGATAGCATAAGTCCCGCACCAGCTTTTGCCGCCATATCGGCATGCCACGGCGAATGGGAAAGGAGTATGGCAGCACCAGGGGGGCGACCCGCAAGCGCTTGTGAGATTAAATCGCCGCCTTGGCCATTTCGGCGTGCGTTAGTGAGATCATCCACACCTGCCAGGATAAGGCCAGGCTTTACATCGACCCAACCGTTGCGAAGCAATTTGAAGCTTGCCTCTTCGAACAGGCTCATGTCACCACCGCCGTAGAATTCGTGGTTGCCGGGTACAGCCCAAATACCGAGAGGTGCGGATAGTTGTTTAAGTGCTAAAATCAACCCATCTTCAGGAGGGCCATGACCTTCAAAAATGTCGCCGAGTAATACCACAAGGTCGGGCTGCTGCGCTATTACCTGTGCGATTCGAGCCTTTAGCCAACGCTCACCGAGTTGCGAACCGAGGTGGGTATCGGACAAGGCAATAAGCACGGTACCGTCCATAGCATCGGGAAGGCCTGTAAGCGCCACCTCATATTTTTGAATCACTGGTGGTCGCAAGCCCTGGGCGAGCGCGATCATCGAAAGAATCATACCGACCACCAATGCCCATCCACGCAGAGTGAGCGATAACCGGGGCATGAAAAAGCCGAAGAGAGTGACGATATCTATTAAAAGGAGTGAGATGAAAGTCAGGAATAGAACAGCCATCCAGGTCATTCCGAGGGATTCAAGAATTCCAGCCAGAACTCCTGATCGGTCGTGACCGATGACACGTCCAAGTAAAAAAATGACCCAAAGCAGCACGCCTAACCCGATGAGAAACGTTCGAGGCATATGGCGAGTCACAAATGGCACGGAGATAACACGCCAAAAAACATAGATATGCATCAATGTAAAGACTGAAATAAGAATAGTTCCGAACACAAGGCCCGCCTTTATCGTTTACCCTCGCCGTTGGCGAAGACAATAAATCCCACAGGATTTCCCATTAAATTTATAACGTGATATTTTTAACTTTATCCTTTTTGAAAGGTATCACACTTACTGTGAGTCCATCCACATCTTGGATAACCACGCTGTCCCCAGCCGATAGTGGTGAATCGCTAACAGCTCGCCACAATTCTCCATTGACAAAAACCTGTCCTTCAGATTCTTGCCAGTATTTTATTTTACCTATTTTTCCTAACATGCCATTCACTCCGCAGACGGATTTTCTCTTTCGGTCTTTGATGAACCAGATCAAAGGAAAGATCACATGTTCGATAAACTCGAACAATAGGAGCCCGATTGCCAAAATAAGAATTGCAATTTTCACCGCAGATTTCCCTTAATCAACAATCAGGTGGCCAATGGCCAGTACAAGAATCAATGATGAAAAAATCGCCGACGATGTATGAAAGCGATACACGAATCTCCGCATCCACTTAGGAGTTACTTTGAATTTTAACATTAATCCTAAACCGACTATCAGGGTCATCAATAATAAACCCAATTCAGGAAAAGGGGATGAGCGACAAGAAGATAATAAGAAATGAAAAAAAGCTATACAGAACCCTATGGGATTTAAAACATAATGAAACCGCATCAAGTATTTTTTATGGAACTTTTTAAATCTGTTGATTAATTTGACTTCGTAAATTTTGTTTAGCCATTCTGCCGTCCCCGCATTCGTTGTTTTCGCGTGTGTGATTCTATGG
>JARGFK010000081.1 GCA_029211065.1 Desulfobacterales bacterium | reverse complement strand
TGCCAAAAACCCTTTTAAAGGAAAAGCGCCCTTTTTTATACCATTTTAAAATTTACACAAAAGATTATACACTACCGTTTCCAGAGCCCGGTTCAATTTATGTAATGGATCGCGCTTATCTCGATTTTGAAAGACTATACAAACTGCACTGCGGTTTAGCCTTTTTCATTTTGAGAAGCAAAGTGAATACGAAACTGCGTCGGCTTTACTCTGCACCAGTGGATAAGTCTACCGGCATTATTTGTGATCAGACAGTACGCCCGGTCGTAGAAAAATCGGCGAATGCTTATCCGGAAAAACTCAGACGGATAAAGTACTACGATAAAGAAATCGGAAAACGCCTAACATTTTTAACCAACAACTTTTCATTAGAGGCCAGAACAGTAGCCGATTTGTACAAGTGCCGATGGCAAGTGGAACTGTTCTTTAAATGGATCAAGCAGCATTTGCGGATAAAGAAATTTTTTGGCATTTCTGAAACCGCGGTTAAAACACAAATCTGGATAGCGATCTCCGTTTATGTGCTGGTTGCCATCATGAAGAAGCGCTTGAAGCTTGAACAGAGCCTCTACACAATTTTACAGATTTTGAGTATTACTCTTTTTGAGAAAACCCTTATTTCATGGGCATTGACAGAAAGTCATTGCAATAACAAATTGACTAGTAGCCATATCCAGTTGAATTTATTTGGTTCTTAACCGGACACCAATGATCTTTTCTATAACAATTGCTAATTCTTTCCAGCCCTTAAGGCAATTTGACATCAAAACCGCAATGGTTATCTTAACATCAAAAATAGAATCTAGTTTTTAAGCCATCCAAGGATTTGCAAATACGGAGGCATTTTTATGCGTTTGGACAAATTAACCATTAAATCACAGGAACTGATACAGAATGCACAGTCACTGGCTGCCCGGCACGGCAACCAGCAGATTGAACCCGAGCACCTCATCGGCGCCATGCTGGCCGAACAGGAGGGGATTGTCCGGTCCATGCTGCGAAAAATAGGGGTGTCACCCGATGCCGTTGCCCAGGATATGGCGCTGGCAATCGACCGGTTGCCGAAAGTCAGCGGTGCCGGAGACGTGTATATTTCGCCGCGGACCCAAAAATTGCTGGATGCCGCCTTTGCGGAAGCATCCAAAATGAAGGACCAATATGTCAGTATCGAGCACATTTTGCTGGCCATTGCCGACGAAAAGACCGGAGAAGCCGCCCGGATACTTTCCCGCCGCGGCATCACCCGGGAGTCCATTTTAAAGGTATTGATGGAAATCCGAGGATCACAGCGCATCACCGATCCAAACCCGGAAGAAAAATATCAGGCCCTTGATAAATTCAGCCGCGATCTGACGGATCTAGCCCGGCTGGGCAAACTGGACCCGGTGATCGGCCGAGATGATGAAGTCCGGCGGATCGTACAGGTCCTGTCCCGCCGCACCAAGAACAACCCGGTTCTCATCGGCGAACCCGGTGTCGGCAAAACCGCCATCGTTGAAGGCCTGGCCCAGCGCATCATCGCCGGCGATGTTTCTGAAACCCTCAAAAACAGACGTCTGGTGGCATTGGATATGGGGTCGCTCATTGCCGGCGCAAAGTATCGCGGCGAATTTGAAGACCGCTTAAAGGCGGTTTTAAAGGAAGTTGAGGAAGCCGAAGGGCAGGTCATCCTGTTTATTGACGAGCTGCACACCCTGGTGGGGGCCGGCGCCAGCGAGGGCGCCATGGACGCCTCCAACATGCTCAAACCGGCCCTGGCCCGCGGCACCCTGCGATGCGTGGGCGCCACCACCTTAAATGAATACCGCAAATACATTGAAAAAGACGCGGCCTTGGAAAGGCGTTTTCAGCCGGTAATGGTCTCGGAGCCGAGCGTGGAAGACACCATATCGATCCTGCGGGGTCTTAAAGAAAAATACGAGGTTCACCACGGCGTCCGCATTCAGGATTCAGCCATCGTTGCGGCAGCTACGCTTTCGGAACGCTACATTTCCGACCGGTTCCTTCCGGATAAAGCCATTGATCTCATCGATGAATGCGCATCAAAACTGCGTATCGAGATTGACAGCATGCCCGCTGAAATCGATGAGGTTCAGCGCAGGATCACCCAGCTGGAAATTGAGCGGGAAGCCCTTAAAAAAGAAACCGATGCAGCATCCAGAGACCGACTGGCGAAGCTTGAAGTCGAGCTTGCGTCCCTGAAGGACGACCTTCATGTCATGAAAGCCCACTGGCAGAATGAAAAAGATCTGATTCAAACCCTCCGCACCGTAAAAGAACAGCAGGAGCAGCTGGGTATTGAAGAACAGCAGGCCGAACGCGAGGGCAACCTGGCAAAAGTGGCTGAAATCCGCTACGGCAAGGCCGGTGAACTTAAAAATCAGTTGGAGGAGGCCAAGGGGAAGCTGGCAGACCTGCAGACAGAGAGAAAAATGTTGAAGGAAGAAGTGGACGCGGAAGACATTGCCGTTGTCATCTCCCGCTGGACCGGCATCCCCGTCAGCAAGATGCTGGAGGGCGAACGCGAAAAACTGGTCTACATGGAAGACCGTCTGGCCCAAAGGGTCATCGGTCAGGCCGAGGCCATCGCAGCTGTTTCCAACTCCGTGCGCCGGGCCCGTTCGGGCCTGCAGGATCCCAATCGGCCCATCGGGTCCTTCATTTTCATGGGCCCCACCGGTGTGGGCAAAACCGAACTTGCCAAAGCCCTGGCCGAATTTATTTTCGATAATGAACAGGCCATGGTCCGGATCGACATGTCGGAATACATGGAAAAACATGCCGTCTCCCGGCTCATCGGCGCACCTCCGGGTTATGTCGGGTATGAAGAAGGCGGTTATCTCACCGAGGCGGTCCGGCGGCGGCCCTATTCCGTGGTTTTATTTGACGAGATCGAAAAAGCCCATCCGGAAGTATTTAATGTGCTGCTGCAGATCCTGGATGACGGGCGCATGACCGACGGTCACGGCCGCACCGTTGATTTTAAAAACACCCTCATTATCATGACATCCAACATCGGCAGCCAGTGGATCCAGGAGTTGGGCGGCAGCCGGCGCCAGGAAATGGAAGACCGCATCACCGAAGCGCTGCGTGCGAATTTTAAACCGGAATTTTTAAACCGGATTGATGAAACCATCATCTTTCATAACCTGAATCCGGAACAAATCGGTCGGATTGTGGAGATTCAGCTGGGCCGACTGCAAAAGCGCCTGGCTGACTTAGACATCAAGCTGGCGCTTTCGGACAGGGCCCGGAATTTTATCGCTGCAAAAGGGTATGACCCGGTATACGGCGCCCGCCCCTTAAAACGCGCCCTGCAGCGATATATTGAAAACCCGCTGTCTATGGAGATCCTCAAAGGGTCGGTTCTGGCGGGCAGCCGCATCGAGGCGGACATGTCCGGAGAAGATATTGTATTTCAACAGGTGGATAAACTTGAGGCTGAAGGTGAATAGACTGAAGGCTTCAGGAATAAATAATTCCGGTTCGCGGGTATCAGGTATCAGGGGGTGGTGTTACAGGAAATGGGTAGAAATATAAATTCTTCTCCCTTGGGCCGCCTTCAGCCTTCGGTCTTCAGCCTATTTTACCTATTTTCGAACAGCGCCGGCAATGTAATCCTGAACCATTTTCCGGTTGTCATCGGGCGTCACAATTTTGGGAAGTTTTTCCAGGGCCAGGTCAGCGGCTGCATCCACCAGTTCATTCCTTAATTTTTTCCTGGCTCGACGAATCTGGTTCTCAGCCCGCAGCTGGGACTCTTTCAGCATGGCCTGGCTTTTATTCCGGGCGTCTTTGAGAATAGTCTGCTTTTTGATTTCACCCTGTTCAATTATTTTTTGTTTCAGGGCGTCTATTTCGGCCCGGCTCTCATCCACCGCCCGCAGGACATCCTGAATTTTCTTGTCAGCCTCGTTTTTTTCTTGTTCCAATCGGCTGATTTTACGCTCGAGTTCATTCTGCTTGCCGGCGATGAATTTCTTCAGTGGAACGCGCAGGAACTTTACGATTAAGAAAACAAATATTCCGAAATTGATCCACAGCAGAATCTGATCGTATGTCTTACGCCAATTATCCGGAGAATCAGCCGCCGCGGCAAGTTGCGTCCCGAGCAGGACGCTCATAATTACGGCAACGGATAAAAAAATAATCGAAGCTTTTTTCTTCGATGGGTTCATGGTGACAGCCTCCGCGCCAGGACCTTCTCCATCATCGAGACCGCCAGCGGCTCCACTTCGGCAAAAATACTTTTGCGGGCTTCAACGATCTGGTCGCCGATTTCTTTTTCGGCCTTTTCCCTTAAGGCGCTGATTTCTTTGCCGGCAGAGACAAATATGTCATGGGCCTGGGTTCGACCTTCTTCCTCCAGTTCTTTGATAACCGCAAATGCTTCCGACTTTGCCTTATTTCTGCGCTTTTCAATCTGATGGGTATAATCGAGCAGTTTTTCTTCCGCGGCAATGGTGTCCAGCTTCATTTTATCCATATAGCTGTCGCGTTCGCCCATGATTTTGCGCAGGGGCCGCAGCATCACGCGGTTGATGATAAACAAGAACAGCAGAAAAGAAATCAGCTGGACAATCGCCGTTTCATTTATCGTAATCAGGGCCGTGGTATTAATGATTTGCATAAGCGGCTTTCCAATAACCGGATATTACGCTTTAGACGACAAACAGCAACAGCAGGGCGATAACCAGCGAATAAATTCCGGTAGATTCCGCCACTGCCTGACCCACCAGCATGGTTCGCGTTAAAAGGCCTGCTTCTCTGGGATTTCTACCGATCGCCTCGCACGCTTTTGCCGCCGTGATTCCTTCGCCGACACCGGGCCCGATGGCGCCAAGGCCCATCGCAAGCCCTGCGCCTATAAATGCAGCCGCCTTGACAATATCCGCACCTTCAATGGCCATGTTATCCTCCTTAAATTAAAGAATTGTTTCTATACTACAAATATCAGGACCAGGCTCACCACCATGGCATAAATCGCCGTGGACTGGGAAACCGCCTGCCCCACCAACATTGTTCGAATTAAATCCCCGGAATGTTCAAGATTGCGGGCCACCCATTTGACCGCGCCTTGGGCTGCCATGCCGTTGCCGATCCCCGGTCCGATACCGCCGAATCCCATGCAGATCCCCGCGCTCAGCAGCGCCATTGAAGCGCTCAAAGCCATTGATTCCGGGTAGGTTTTAAACATCAGGATGAAACTGATCAGCAAACCGAAAATAGAGGCGGTCTGGGCCACCGCCTGCCCCACCAGCATGGCGGTAATCACGGTTCCCACCGATTGCGGCTGCCGCGCAATTCCCTCGCAGCTGGCGCCCGCCGCCAGTCCGCCGCCGTATCCCGAACCGATGGCGGCAAGCCCGGTGCTCAGGCCCGCGCCTATAAAAGCAGCCCAGGTCGGATAAAGGGGCGCATTGCCGAAATCGATAAATATCAACATTAAGGACACAACAATGGCAAAGATTGCCGGGGTCTGGCACACCGCCGAGCCGATCAGCATTGTGGTCGTCAGCTGTCCGGCCATTTCCGGTTGCCGGGCGGTGCCCATACAGGATTCTTTCCCGGCAAACCCCGAACCGAGCCCCGATCCGATCGCCCCAAATCCCATGCACAGCCCCGCCGCTAAAAGCGCGACGGCTTTTAACGGACTGGTGGTGGGAAATTTCATAAAAAGGAGCATGATGGCGATGACCAGGGCAAATATGGCCGGGGTCTGGCATACTGCCGAGCCGACCAGCATATTGGTCATCAGGCGCCCGCTCATTTCCGGCCTTTGCGCCTTTGCCAGGCAGGCGCCCGCAGCCGGAAGTCCGGCGCCGATGCCGGAGCCGATAGCCCCCAGCCCCATGGATAAAGCGGCCCCCAGGATTCCGCACACGGTCACAAATGAGCCTGCCCCAAAATCGGTAAACAATAAAATGATGGCAATGACCAGGGCAAAAATTGAAGACGATTCGGCGATGGCCTGACCCACCAGCATGGTTTTAATGATGTCGCCGGAAGTTTTTATATTCTGGGAAATGGCCCAGTTGGCCATCGAGGCGGTATAGCCCTCGCCGATGGCCGCTCCGATGGCGCCGAACCCGATGGCAATGCCGCCGCCCAAAAGGGCTGCGGCGCGTATCCACGTTTGAATATCAAAGTCCATACATCACTTTACCTGAACGGAAATGTAAACAACCGTAAGCATTGTAAACACAAAAGCCTGAATCGTGCCGACAAACAATCCGAAAAACGCGTTGAGCAGCGGCGGCAATATCAAATTGTAAGACAGATAGGACACCACCAAGATAATAATCGAACCCCCCATGATATTGCCGAACAACCGAAAGGAAATGGATACCACCTTGGCCAGCTCGCCGATGACGTTCAGGGGCATCATGAAAAATATCGGTGAACAATATTCCTTTAAATATGCTTTTAAGCCTTTTGACCGAATTCCGGCGGCGTGGGCGATCACAAAGCCCATGAGGCCCAAGCTTAAGGGGGTATTTAAATCTTTGGTGGGTTCATGCAGGTGGGGGATGATTCCCAGCCAGTTGGAAAGCAGCAGAAACATAAAAAGAGCGCAGGTCAAGGGAGCATATTTTTTTGCCCGCTCTTTATCCAGGGCGTCTTCCGTCAGGCCGTACAGTGTGGAGACGATCAGTTCGCCGATCAACTGGAGCGGTCGGGGAAGCGTGGCGCTTTTTCTGGCGGCCAAGAACCCGAAAACCACCAGCGCAAAAATAACGATCCACGACATCACAATCGCTTCAAGATTAAAGGTTAGCTGGCGTCCCATGAAGGGGACGATCAACTGGTGTATTTTTCCCAATTCTTCCATGATATCTGAAACCTATGCCTGTTTGTTGCGAAACGATGACAGGGTTGTCAGCAAAGATTCGGCCAGAATCATCACTTGAACCAAAAAAATTCCGCCCACAACCGCAAACAGGTTAAACTGCCGGAATTTAATGGCCACGATAAGGGGAATTGCCACAAAGGAATATCGCAGCAGCAGGGACATCAGCGACCAGAAAAATGCCCTGCGGTTGGATTTGCCCAGTTTTAGGGGGAGCATTTCGCCCATCAGGATAAAATTGACAATGCTGAAAATCGTACCCAGCACCAGGCCTTTCGCAATGGCATTCTGGCCGGCCAGTATTAAAACAAATCCGGCCACAATCGCCGTTGTCATGGCGTTTGAACAGTACTTTTTTTGGATTTGCCTAATCGACTCCATTGTCCGAATCTTTATTTTCAGCGTCCGCGGTTACCTTAAGAATCTGTCGATAAACCGTATTTGCCCCGCCCAGCACGCCCAGGATCGTAAAGATGGCTACAAAAACGCCCTTTGTTCCCAGCCACCTGTCTAAGTATCGACCCACAAAAAAACAAAAAAAAACACAACCGGCCATGGTTAGGCCGACTTGCATGACAATCGTTAAATTTTCAGCCCATTCTCGATGTTTCTTGAAATTTATCAGTTTTTTGTTATGCGCCGTCATGGAATGCGGATATATCAATATCCCCTGTCGTGTTGTGGGCCTCAACAAAAGAAGAAATATTAGGGCAACTATTTCTGCATGTCAAGCTTTGATTGTTTTGCTTAAGAAAATCCTTGTAAATCTGACAAATGTTATTATTATAATCGATAGTTGCCCGAGCACAAAGGTTTCAGGGCTGATAATTAACAGGAAACTAATTAATGCCGTTTTCCGCACCTGAAAAATTACGCCGTTTTTACGGTCAGTTTAACCGTGATGACAATGTGCTCATCGTTATCAATGCCGACCCGGACGCCATTGCCAGCGCAATGGCCGTCAAACGGCTGCTGTGGCGTAAAACCGCAAGCGTGACCCTAACGAATATCAACATCATCAAACGCCCGGACAATCTTGCCATGGTCAAATTGCTGGGCGTAAACCTGGTTTTTTTAGACAAGATTGTCCGCAAAGAGTATAACCGTTTCGTAATCGTCGACTCCCAACCGAATCACAATGAAGCCTTTTCCCGCTTCAAGTTCAATGTCATTATCGATCATCATCCGGACACCGGTATAAAAGCTCCCTTTCAGGATATTCGCCCGAATTACGGCGCCACCGCCTCCATCATGACCGAGTATCTCCAGGCAGCTAAAATCAAACCGTCCGTCAAGCTGGCAACCGGCCTGTTCCATGCCATCAAAACCGATACCAGCAATTTTGAAAGACAGACCCTGATTGAAGACCTTAAAGCCTTCCAATTTCTTTTCCGGCACTCCAATATTCACCTTGCCCGCAAGATCGAACTGGCGGAACTGCGTCTGGGTTTTCTGAAGTATTACAAGATCGCCCTGAACTCGATGCGCAAGCGCAAAAACAGAATATTTGCCCATCTGGGCCCGGTATCGAACCCGGATGTCTGCGTCATCATCGCTGATTTTTTTCTAAGGATCGAAGCGGTGGACTGGAGTATTATCTCCGGTCTCTACGACAACAAGCTGATCGTTATTTTCCGAAACGACGGCCTGCGGAAAAATGCCGGAAAAGTGGCCAAGGAAAGCTTCGGAACCATCGGGTCCGCCGGCGGGCACCAGAGTATGGCCCGGGCGGAAATTTCTCTGGATGCGATAAAGGATCTCTGCAATTACATGGATGAACAAAAATTATTGCGCTGGATCATCCATCAGGTCCAGGAAAAAGCCGGAAAAAAATAATGCCGCCCACCCAAGCCAAAACCATGGGGCTGACCATCCTCGGGTCAGGCACCTGCGTGCCTTCCCTGGAGCGAAGCGCCTGTTCAGCACTTGTACGGGTGAACAATTCCAGACTTCTTTTTGACCTGGGCCCCGGCACCATGAGAAGGCTGCTTGAAGCAGATACCCGTATTCACGATGTCGGATATATTTTTTTCAGCCATTTTCATCCTGACCACACCGGTGAACTGGTTTCATTTCTATTTAGCAGCAAATACCCCGGCACCCGCCGCCGCAATAGTCCCCTGACCATCGTGGCTGCAAAAGGGTTTTCTGATTTTTTCAGCGGTTTAAAACAGGTTTACGGTGAATGGATCGATTTGTCACCGGAAGTGCTTTCCGTTATTGAGATGGACAACACCGGAGCGGATGAGCGCCGATTTAGCGGCTTTGTCTTAAAGTCTATTCCGGTGATGCATCGAAAAGAGAGTATCGCTTTCCGGGTTGAAAACGCCCAAGGAAACGCCATCGTCTATTCCGGTGATACCGATTATAGCGAAAATCTAATTCGTCTGGCCGCAGGCGCCGACATTCTCATCTGTGAATCCGCCCTGCCGGACGCCCTGAAGGTCGAAGGACATTTAACCCCCTCTCTGGCCGGAACAATTGCCTCTGCAGCCGGTGTTAAGAAGCTGGTGTTAACCCATTTTTATCCCGAGTGCGACACGGCCGACATCGAGGGGCAATGTCGTAAAACCTATGCGGGCCCGTTGGTTCTGGCGCGTGATTTGATGCAGATCGCGCTTGAATAGTGCGTAAATCCTCGACCGGGTGGGATGGCGTTTATTCGTACGGATTTTATTAACCCGGCAGTTTAATATGTCATTCCGGCCGCATCCCGCCCTGCGGGAGGAGAGCCGGAATCCAGAAAAGTTGCCGAAAATACTGGATTCCCGCCCGCGAGGCTGTGTCGTAATTGTTAAAATGGATCCTATTTCTCCACGTCATGCCGGACCTGGTCCGGCATCCAGATGAACATCCCCGTGAAAACATTCTGGATTCCGGGTCAAGCCCGAAATGACGAAAATTCTTGGAACACTATATTTTATAATTACGACACTGTCGACTGCGCGGGAATGACAAAATGTAATGAAAAGTTAGTCTGTTAATTGCCGGTTTAATATAATAGGCTTACGCCTTAACTCCGGATAAAAGCGCTGCGCCGCTGTGTGCCCAGTGAGAGAAAATTTCGACCATGCAATATTACCCGATATTTCTAGATATTAAAAACCGTCCGTGCCTGGTGGTGGGGGGGGGCGCCGTCGGCCGCAGAAAGGTCCTGATGCTGTTATCTTGTGGCGCCAGGGTAACCGTTGTCGCCCCGGATGCAGATGAAAAACTGCTGGCGCTGGCTGCCGATGGAACCATTGTGCTGCTTAACAAAAAATATCAATCCTCTGATCTCGGCAGCATGTTTCTGGTCATCGGGGCGACCAGTGACGAGCAGTTGAATCTTCAAATTAAAACGGATGCCGACAGAGAGGGCAAGCTCTGCAATATTGCCGACCGCCCCGGGGCGTGTCATTTTATTCTGCCGGCTGTTGTTGAAAGGGGGGACCTGGTCATCGCGATTTCCACTTCCGGCAAGAGCCCGGCTTTTGCAAAAAAAATTCGCAAAGACCTTGAAAAGACCTTCGGCCCGGAATATGCCGAATTTCTAAAGCTCATGGGCGCCATCCGCCGGAAACTGCTGGGCCGGGAGCATGAACCGGAAGAACATAAGCGGCTCTTTGAACAGCTCATCGACAAAGGGCTGGTCCATATGATAAAAGACCGTAACCGGAGCGCCATTGATACCCTTCTTTTCGAAACTTTCGGCAAGGGGTATGAATTCGACGCATTGATGAATGAGGAATAAGGTGTAATCTATGGATGTGTTAATGGCTTTAACGACCATTTTCTACCTGCTGAGCACGGTGGGATACATCGCTTATCTTTTTTACCAGAAAGATTTTTTCCAAAAATCCGGCCTTTATCTGCTGCTGGCCGGCTTTTCTCTTCATACGGCGGCGATCGCTTTCGCCTTTATTCAAAGCGGACATCTGCCGGTTCGTAATTTTTATGAAACCCTTTCCATTGCCGGCTGGGCAATGGCCGGCGTTTTTCTGGTTTTCCATTTTAAATTCAAACTCAAAATTCTGGGCATCTATGCCGCCCCCCTGGTTACCCTGATCATGATCATCGCGGCCCAGCTGCCCCGGGAACCGGCCCAGGCAAATAAACTTTTTAACAGTTTCTGGCTGATATCGCATATCGTCGTCATCTTCACCGGCGAAGCCGCCTTTGCCCTGGCCTGCGGGGTCGGCATTTTATATCTTGTACAGGAACGAGCCTTAAAAACAAAAAATTACGGGTTTTTTTTCAGGCGGCTGCCGGACCTGGAACTGCTGGACACCACCGGTTATGCCTGCATTTTTGTCGGTTTTACCCTGCTCACCATCGGTCTGGTGACCGGATTTGTGTATGCCAAATCTTCCTGGGGCCGCTTCTGGAGCTGGGACCCCAAGGAAGTCTGGTCCGGCATATCCTGGCTGCTGTATGCTGCATTGCTGCACGGACGTCTGTCCTTGGGGTGGCGCGGACGCAAAGCGGCCATTATGGCAATTATCGGTTTTGCGATTCTCCTTTTCACCTTTTTAGGTGTTAACTTTCTGATGGAAGGCCATCACGGCGAATTTACCCGGTAGTAGAAATGAAAAACTCAGCCTTTAGTAACAGTAATCATCATGTCTGATATCGTTATCCTGGGATTGAACCATAAAACCGCTCCGATTGAAATCCGGGAGTGCCTGGCCTTTTCAGACGCTGAAACCGATGCGGCCATAGAGCGGCTTCAGAATTACCCGGACATTGACGAAGTGTTGTTGCTGTCCACCTGCAACCGGGTGGAAGTCCTGTTGACGACAACAGCCGTGCCGACGGCCACAGAAGCTGTTAAATCCTTTTTAAGTGAATTTAAAAAAGTAGCGCCTGAAAAATTCAGCGAATCCCTTTATATTCACAACGGCGATGAGGCCGTGCGCCATATTTTCAGGGTTGCCTCCAGCCTGGATTCCATGATGGTGGGCGAGCCTCAAATCCTGGGCCAAATCAAAGCGGCCTATCATGGCGCCATCCGCAAAAAGACCTCCGGCGTCGTTCTCAACCGGCTCATGCATCGGACATTTTTCGTGGCCAAGCGGGTTCGCAGTGAAACCGGCATCGGAGATCATGCCGTATCCATCAGCTATGCGGCCGTCGAACTCGGGCGAAAAATATTTGGAAACCTTGAGGAAAAAAAGGTTCTCCTGATCGGGGCCGGTGAAATGGCCGAACTGGCCGTGGAACACCTGATTCGCAACAAAACCGGCGATATATTCGTCGCCAACCGAACATTTGAACGCGGGGTCGCATTGGCACAGCAGTTCCGCGGCTGCCCCATCCGCTTCGAAGAAATCCCGGAGCATTTGCAGCAGGTGGATATCATCATCAGTTCAACCGGGTCATCCGGATTCATCATCGGGCCTGAGCACATCAAAGGAATTATGCGCGGCCGCCGGAATCGGCCTCTTTTTTTCATTGATATTGCCGTCCCCCGTGATATTGATCCCGAAATCAACCGGCTGCCGAATATTTATGTATACGACATCGACGATTTAAAAGGCGTTATTGAAGAAAATATTGAAGACCGCAACCGGGAAGCGATTAAAGCCGAACGGATCATCGATGAAGCGGTCATCCGGTTCCGCCAGTGGTTTGAAAGTTTACGCGTTGTTCCCACTATCGTCGCACTGCAAAAAAAAATGGACACCATCGCCGCAGCGGAGCTCAACAAAACGTTGCAATCGTTGCATCATTTATCAGCTGACGACCGGACCGTTATCAACCGAATGACGCAATCCATGATCCATAAAATTCTGCATGATCCGATAATGTGGCTCAAGCACGAAGGGGGTGACAACGACCGGGCCGCACTTCTGGATATCACCCGCAAACTATTTAAGCTGGATGAACCCTGAAGCTGCAACACAACAGGGTAAATAAGGAGGATCCATTTGAAAAAAATCGCCTTTCTTTTTCCCGGGCAGGGGTCCCAGACCGTTGGAATGGGATTCGACCTTTACCAGGAATTTGATTTTGTCAGAGAAATTTTTGAAATGACGGACGAAATTGCCGGGGCCAACATTTCCCGGCTGTGCTTTAAAGGCCCCATAGAAGATCTGACCCAGACCGTGACTCTCCAACCCGCCATGACGGCCGTTAATCTGGCCACTTTGGCGGCCATCGAGAACGAAAGGATGTCGCCGAATGTGTCCGCCGGACACAGCCTGGGTGAATACAGTGCCCTGTGTGCCGCCGGCATCACTTCCCGGGAGGATACCATTCGGCTGGTCATCAAACGGGGAGAATTGATGCACCGGGAAGCCTCCCGGCTTCAGGGCGCCATGCATGCGCTGGTGGGACTTTCCATGGAAAAGGTTCAGCGGCTGGTGCAAAAAGTTCAGGCCGAGGGTCCGGTGTCTGTCGCCAATCACAACACCGAACTTCAGATTGTTATCACCGGCGCCCCGGGTCCGGTTGAAAAGGTGTCGGCCCTTGCAAAAGAACAGGGCGCCAAGTCCATCCCCTTACGGGTCAGCGGCGCCTGGCACAGCGAGTTGATGAAAGACGCCGAAGCCGACTTCAGAGAATTTCTCAACACCATCCCCTTTGATCCCCCCGCCGGCGCCGTTGTGCACAATGTCAGCGCCGATACGGCCTCTGAGCCGGACGAAATCAAAGCGATCATGGCAAAACAATTATGCAGTCCGGTCCGCTGGTATGATTCGATGCGCAAACTGGAAGCCGACGGGGTTACGGTGTTTGCCGAAATCGGTCCCGGCAGGGTCTTGACCGGTTTGTTAAAAAAGATTCTGCCTCAGGATTTTTCCGGAAAAATCCTGAATGTGAATGACTTAAAAACGTTTGAGACCTTTTTAAAAGCGGTGGCCGGATAGGTGTCCGGCCATTCCGATTGACAGCTTCCCCGCGGGGTTAACCTCCGCAAGCGGGTTTCTGTTAACAGACAAGAAGAGGCCGAGGAGGCCATCATGTCCAGAAAACATTTAGTGCTGACGGTTGCGATGATTATTCTTTCCGTGTCCACCGGCCTGGCGCAAAAAATCGAACAGGATGCCGTTGTCATCGTAACCCAGGCAAGCTATTTGATTCAGCCCGATGATTCAACCACGCTGGCAAAGGCGTTGGCGCAGTATGGCGCCAAGCGAAACGCCGTCGAAACCGCCGGCAGGTATTTTGTTATAAAAGGACTCGTCGAGAGCTACGAAAAAAAAGGGAAGAGATCTACAGCCTGGCGACCAACGAAATTGAAACAAAAATACTGGAAGAAAAATGGGTTCCCGCCGGCAAACTCAAGAGATATATCGTCCGAATCGAGTCCCGGATCTATCCAGTTGATTTGATTCAAGCTGAAATTCTGAACAAAAAGCTTGAAACGCAGCAAACGGATGATACCCTGCGGGAAGAATTGGAACCCGTAATTCAACCAAAAATCAGTCCCGCCCGTGATATCGCCAGGGCCTACCGGTACTTTCGGACCGGTCTTTGGCGGCCGGCGTCGATATACCTGGACCGGCTGGAGCGTAAATATCCGCACTGGGGCGAAATCTTCATGGTCAAAGCCATCGCATTTTATGTCCTGAAAGAGCCCCTGAGTATGGAAAAAGCGCTGGAAACGGCCTGCTTCCTCGAGAATACCAAGGCTTGCGAAGATCTCAACACCCTTAAAAGAGTGCACAACCTGGACCTGGCGCCTTGACAACTTAACCGTTACCGTAAAGAGTGGGTTTCGGTTTCATCGGACCGTCTTTTGGGAATGACACATGCCGGCCAAAAATAAAATATCCTGGTACCTGAGGGCGTTCCTGCATTCACCGGCGCGTCTGTCCATCAGCGCCTTTGCGATTCTGATACTGACCGGCACTCTTCTGCTGATGCTCCCTGCCGCCGCACCGCAGCAACACCTCGGTTTCGTAAACGCCCTTTTCACCGCAACCTCGGCCGGCTGCGTCACCGGTCTGGTTGTTGTGGATACCGGGACCCGCCTCAGTCTTTTCGGGCAGCTGGTTGTGCTGGCTTTAATCCAGGTCGGCGGCCTTGGCATCATGACATTCTCAACCCTGCTGTTGCTGATGGCCGGCCGCCGTCCCGGCCTGACCGGACGGCTTGTCGTCAGAGATACGTTTACCCATAGCGGCGAGCAGAGCTTTTCGGCGATACTGAAAGATGTCATCATCTTTACGGCTGCGATCGAAGGACTGGGTGCCGCTATTTTATTCTTTCGATTTCTTCCCGGCAATAGCGCCGGAATCGCGCTGTACCTGTCGATTTTTCATTCCATCAGTGCGTTTTGCAACGCCGGTTTTTCGCTTTTTTCAGACAGCTTTATTCGGTTCCGGGAAGACTGGATCCTGAACCTGACGATTTGCTTTCTCATCATCTGCGGCGGTATCGGTTTCCTGGTTATCGCCGAACTGAGACGAAAATTTCCTTATAACCGCAAGCGTTGGGATCGACTCAGTCTGCATTCACGCATCGTGCTTTCCACCACGATCCTTTTGCTGGTTTGCGGGAGCTTGTCGATCCTGCTGATGGAATGGCATAATACCCTGACGCCGCTGGACCCGTTAAACCGTCTGCTTTCCGCTTTTTTTCAGTCGGTCAGCGCCCGCACAGCCGGTTTCAACACCCTGCAAATAGAGACCTTGGCCAACCAGACGCTTTTTCTTATCATTCTGCTGATGTTTGTCGGCGCCTGCCCCGGCTCCTGCGGAGGCGGCATCAAGACCACGACGTTGGCGGCCTTGACGCTTATGGGGTTTTCGCGCCTGCGGGGCCAAAAGCAGACCCAGGTCTTTCACCGCACCATCCCCGAGGAGAGCATCGGCAAGGCCGTCAGCGTCCTGCTGGTCAGCATGCTGGTGGTGGCCGCCGGCACGATGGCGCTGCTCTTGACGGAGCTGGGCGATACCCCGCACCCGTTCAGTCGGGGACAGTTTTTAGAGCTGTTGTTTGAAGTTGTCAGCGCATTTGGAACGGTCGGTCTTTCCGCCGGCGTTACGCCGGGGCTTTCAACCCTGGGCCGTCTGATCATCACCGCCGTCATGTTCATCGGGCGCCTGGGGCCGCTGGTAATGGTCGTGGCCATCAGCCGCCAGCAGGTGTCCCGCTTTTATTATGCTGAAGAAAACATTATTATCGGATGAGGTGTGTCATGAAACAATTTGCGATTATCGGGCTGGGTAATTTCGGCTTTTATCTGGCAAAGCACCTTTATCGGAAAGGTTATGAGGTCCTGGCCGTCGATATCGATCCCAAACAGGTTCAAGCGGTAAGGGATGATGTCAGCCAGGCCATTGTTGCCGATGCAACCGACCGCACGGTCATAGAGGCCCTTGGCGTGAAAGACATGGATGTCGCCGTTGTCTGCATCGGCTCCATTTTGAGCAACTCGATCCTGGCGACGCTGATTCTGAAAGATATCGGTGTAAAAAGGATCTATGCCAAAGCCATTACCGAACCGCATGGACGCATCCTGTTTAAGGTCGGCGCCGACGAGGTGTTCTTTCCGGAAAAAGACATGGCTATCTCTCTGGCCGAGCGCCTGCATAACCCCAATATGCTCGACTATTTACCCTTTCTGGAGGGTTACAGCATCATCGAACTGGTGCCCCCCCGGGGGTTTATCGGCAAAAATCTGAAAGACCTCAACCTGACGAATCGTTTCGGTGTTCAGGTCGTCGCCATCAAAGAAATGGTTCCGGACAAACTGAACTTGATTCCTACGGCGCAATCCGTTTTAAAAGAAAGTGATATCATGATCATACTGGGGCCCAATGAAGGCCTGGACAAATTACAAAAAATCGAGTTATAAACAGGAGGCATCATGAAATTTAGCAGGCTGAAGATTGAAATTTTCATTTTCGTTATTCTTTTTTCATTTCTAATGATCCATGCACCCTCGGCACTTGCCGCCGAAAAGCCTTTTGTTTTCGGTCTGCTGCTGGTGGGGCCGTCCAACGACCGCGGCTGGAGCCAGGCCCATTTTGAAGCAGGGCATTATGTTGAAAAAAAGATCCCCGGCGCAAAAATGATTTACATCGACAAGGTCAACCCGGCCGACCGGCCCGGCATCACCATTCCCCAGCTGGTGGACGATATGGTGGAAAAGGGGGCAAAACTGATTATCGCCAATTCCGACGATATGAAAGACGGCGCCCGGGAAGCCGCGGTTAAACATCCGGATATTCACTTTCTGCACATCTCCGGCGATGATGTCCTCACCGGAAAAGCGCCCAAAAACCTCAGCAATTTAATGGGCCGGATGGAATACGGCAAGATGATGGCAGGGTTCGCTGCCGCCATGACGACCCGGACCGGCAAAATCGCATACCTGGGGCCGCTGATTAATGAAGAAACCCGCCGGCTGGCGGCATCATGCTATCTGGGCGCCCGCTATGCCTGGGAAAAGGTCCTGAAAAAAAAGCCCGATGATTTAAAGTTCCAGGTGACCTGGATCGGTTTCTGGTTTAATATTCCCGGCGTCACCGCCGACCCCACCCAGGTCGCCCAAAACTTTTTCAATACCGGTTATGACGTGATTGTGTCCGGCATCGATACCACCGAAGCCGTCGTCGTCGCCCGCCAAAAGCAAAAAGAAGGCAAGACCGTCTGGGCCATCCCCTACGATTACATCGGCGCCTGTGAAGGGGCCTCGGAAGTTTGCCTGGGCGTTCCCTATTTTAACTGGGGGCCGGCATACGTTGATTTTATCAAGGATTCCATGGCGGGCAAATGGGCCTCCAAATGGATCTGGCTGGGACCGGACTGGAAGGATATCAACAACCCCGACACCTCTACCGTGGGGTTTGTCAGCGGACCGTCCCTTTCCAACCCGGTCCGGCAGTCTCTGGACACGTTTATAAAGGATCTCGGTTCCAAAAAAATAGAGCTTTTCAAAGGGCCGCTCAAGTATCAAGACGGCAGCCTTTTTCTGAAAGACAACCAGATTGCTACCGATCAGCAGGTCTGGTACCTGAAAGGGCTCCTGCAGGGGATGACGGGACAAAGCAGCGCCAAATAGAAATTGGGGGTCGGGGCCGGCCCCGACCCCCAATTTCTACCATACCCTGCAGATCAACCCCTTCAGGTACTCCCCTTCCGGAAAACTCAGACTCACCGGATGGTCTGGGGCCTGGTGCAGCCGCTGGACAATCTGCACGTCCCGCCCGGCATCCAGGGCGGCATAGGCAACCGTCTTTTGAAAAAGGTCGCTCCCCACATGGTGTGAGCAGGAAAAAGTGATTAAAATGCCGCCGGGTTTTAACAGCGTCATTGCCGTCATGTTGATATCTTTATATGCCCGGCAGGCTTTTTTCACATCCCGGGCGGACAGGGCGAATTTGGGCGGATCCAATATGGCGGCATCAAAGCTGCGTCCGGCCTCTCTATACCAGCGCAAAACGGAAAAGACGTCCCCCTCCTCCGTAAACACGGCCGATTCGTCCGGATGGTTTAACGCGATGTTTCGCCGGGCAAGAGCGATTGCGTTCGCCGAACTGTCCACAACCGTCACGGCAGCAGCCCCGGCCTTTAAGGCTGCAACGCTGAACCCGCCGGTATAGGCAAAGCAGTCGAGGACTTCCGCATCGGCCAGGTATGCGGCAGCGCGGCGGCGGTTTTCGCGCTGGTCGAAATAAAAACCGGTCTTGTGCCCTTGCTTGACGTCAACCAGAAATCGGCTGGCGTTTTCCTCTATTTCTATCAGGTCGGGGGGGGCCTGCCCCGTCAGGGAACCACTGGTTTGCTCCAGCCCTTCCTTTTTCCGGACGGCAACGTCGGAACGTTCATATATTCCCTTGCATGGAACCAGGTCCGTCAGGATCTCACATATCGTTTTTTTCCAGTATTCTGTTCCGGCTGATAGAAACTGGCACACCAGGTAATCCCCGTATCGATCAACGATCAATCCGGGCAGGCCGTCCGACTCGGCATACACCAGGCGGCCGGAGCTTCCGTTCTCTGCCGCCGACCTGCTGCGCCTGGACGCCACGGCCCTTTCCAGCCGGGTCCTAAAAAATGCCGCTGAAATATCCTTATCCGGCCGGAAGGTCCAGATCCGGACCGTAATTTGCGAACGGGGTGAAAACGCCCCGCGGCCGCACACGCCGCCGTCGTGCGTCCGGATGACAACCGTTTCTCCGCTGGCGGGCGCCCCCTCCACCCGATAAATCGCACCTGAAAAAATCCACGGATGGCGATTGCGGATTGATTTTTCGCGGCCCTGCTTAAGAATGACCGAAGCCTGCTGTTGCCCTAAACCCATCTTAATCTATTCCTGATATGTTAAAATCAAACCCGATTGGGTCCCTGCTATGCCTGATTCTTTACTAAAACGCCATTCCTTTAAAGGATAATGAAGCTGAAAATCTGAATAAAAATCCGGCCCCTTTGGGGTCGGATTTTTATTTGATTAATTTATTATATATGATAGTTTAATCTAAAAAGCTACAAGATCCTCACTAAGATAAAATACTTCGTTCAGCCTAAATTTTACTCAAAACCGGTGCTTATATCTTAGCAGCACGTTGGTTCACTGCACTGAATGGGTTCGCAAGAATCGAGAGAAGGGCTGTGATGAATACGAATGAAAAAAGTAGTCCGCGTGCAGGACGCGTGTTTGGCGTCACGCTTATTTCGTTTTGCCTGCTTTTCTGGCTGACTGGCAAGGTGCCGCGGGAAGGCCGTCGGATTGCGTGGTCCGAAACCGTGTTAATCGCAGGTAGCACCACGACCGCAGCGAACCTGGCAGCCGTTCTTAGGCCTGCTATCAACGGAAGCGCAGACGAACGACCCGCAAGCGCGTTATACGAGGTGATCCCTCAGACCGGAAACCGACTCACGATCGTGTATCGTTTCGTCTGGCCTGACGAAACACATCCAAATCCCCTTCTGGACTTCCTATACCGGCCTTTCCGTCTTGTCTGGTATGGATCGCTTAAGGACATTGAGCCCATAGCCGTCACAGTGGATACTCGAACTGGACGCATCGATACCCTGTTGTTCGAACGCCCAGTGTCGCAGGCCGGCGGGTTCGTTGAACATCGGATCGTTCAGCTGAGCAGGGACGGTGACGTATTCCGCAGCCAAGATCGAGAATTCTTTGTTGAGGCGAATCAACCGATGACTCTGTCAGTGGTAAGTTGGAACCACCTATTCCAACCCACGAATGACCGCGGTTGGAGCGATTACTTGCTTACCCCGTTGGACGATGCGGCATTCCAAAATCTTCACATTGCGCGCCGGTCGGACTTAGGCACACTGGGCACTCAGAGCTGGTTCCGATTCGGTTGGATCCAAGGTTTCGCCGGACTCTCACTGCTTGCGGTTGTTGTGGGGCTGGCAATCAAGAAACCTGCGGAGGCTATCCAGCTTGTCTCCGCGAGGAGTCGATGCCCCAACTGCGGCAAACTGCAAGTGACTGACGCCCCAAAGACCACAACAAGTGGCTTCTCAATTCCGCTGTCCCGCGGTGATCCTGAACTAAATGACGGCGCTTGGCGAACCATCACCAGGGGTATGTACGGTCTCCCATGGTGGAACAGCTGGTTCGGGGTCACCCGATGGGTTGCCGGAACACCTGTCTTCCATGCCGTGGTCACATGCAGAAATTGTCATAGACCCTACGACTACTTCCGCACTTCCGGCGCGGCGTTGCCCGAAATTTGGCCTCATCTATACTTTCGAAGCTCTGGGCGTCCGAGGGTTTTACTGGAGCATTTCTTGTTCAAATCACCGACACGACTTTTCGTTATAGCGAGCGCAACTGTCGCCTGGTGCGCGCTAATAAGTGTCGGCTATGCAGACATTGCGACCGGGGCCACACACAGCCTGGCGCTTCTGGTGGGCGCTGGCTGGTCTGTCGCTGTACTCTATGTGCTTGTCGTATTTGCACGTGAAGCCCGACAGCCCTGCTTCTGGGAGCGCGTGATCCGGACGGAAGCCAGCGATGGAGCGCGAACGTGGAGTAATTACTTCTTGGCGGCTCTCTTTGGTTCTCAGGATGGAAGCCCCTGGCCAGCACCAGCGACAGTCATGGCAGGATGGCCATCAGCGATTCTGGCATTCGTGCTGTGGTGGCGATGGAGTCTTCATGGGGGGTTGCCGTCAAATGTCTTTGTGCTTTTCGAGATAGCGACATGGCTATATATCGCGTTCATCGCAGATTATACGATCTGGGTTCTAATAAACGTCGGGGTCATCCGATTCGGCCTTCTGAACGCTGTACGGCTGTCAGCTTCGCCTGGAAACGCGTACCAGTCCTTAGAGCCCCTCTCGCGCCTAGCCAGCAAACTCCTTACCGGCTCCTCAATGGCGCTCTTGCTGCCCGTGATCCTGCTCATGGTTGCCAAGACGTTCGGATCCTTGAACGGGCTCATCGAGCTATGGTTGGTGCCCTGGTTCATGGTGCTGGTGATCGTCGTGGTACTAGTGGTTTCACGTTTCGTTCGTGAGTACTTGGTAATCGGGTAGTGTATAATCTTTTGTGTAAATTTTAAAATGGTATAAAAAAGGGCGCTTTTCCTTTAAAAGGGTTTTTGGC
>JARGFK010000080.1 GCA_029211065.1 Desulfobacterales bacterium | reverse complement strand
AAAGTATGTGTTATTAATAAATCCTATGCGCATACTTTATCATATTTGAACTAAAAAACAAGGTCTTTTATGCCCGTGTTTTCATCATCTTGGTCCCAAATCACCCATTTTGGGTGTGATTTGCAAGAACTCATACTTGATCACCATTTGATCGGTGGCCGCAGAGCCCCCAAAGACGGCCCAATGGCGATGCTTTTTAAAAATCCAACCGTCGTTTACCGACATAGGTTTCCCGGCCATTGATATTGCTGAAAAGCCCGCAAAACCTCAGGCTGAATAGCATGAATCGCCTTATGGTAATGCATATTCAGTTTTTTTTAAAAATGCATCCACAAACAGTGGGATATCATCCTTGCGTTCCCGCAGGGGGGCATGTCTAAGGGAAATACGTTCAAACGATAATACAAATCTTTTCTGAACTGGCCGCTATCGCAAAGGCTTTTCAGGTCTGAATTGGTTGCTGCAATGATTCTGACGTCCGTTTTAAGGGTATCCTCGCCGCCCACTCTTTGGAAGGTGCCCTCGTGCAGGACCTGCAGCAATTTAATTTGGGCGGAAGAAGTAACCGTTCCGATTTCATCTAAAAAAATAGTGCCGCCGCTGGCGATTTCAAATTTGCCGAGCTTTTTGCGGACGGCGCCGGTAAAGGCCCCTTTCTCATGACCGAACAGCTCGCTTTCAACCAGGGTGTCCGGGATTGCCCCGCAGTGCAAGCTGATAAATTGATCGTTTCTTCTGTTGCTGTGCTGGTGGATCAGTTTGGCAAGCATGCTTTTGCCGGTACCGGTCTCACCATTCAAAAGAACAGTGCTTTTTGTGGTGGCTACGGATCGAACCTTGTTGAAAACCGCCTGCATCTCCGGGGTGTTGGTACGTACCATGTCGATGAAATCGCGCTGCCAGAACTGATTCCGCAAATAATCAATTTCCGACTGGAACAGTTTGGATCGATAGGTCGTCTCGGTTACATATCGAACCTCTTCGGCGTTCAGCGGATAAGTGACGTAATTGCTGGCTCCCGCCTTGACCGCCATTACGGTGTGTCTGATTTTCTCCTGTGGGGCCATGATGATGATTTCAAGAGTCGGATACAGGTGCCAGAAAGGCTGAAGCAGGAACGAATCCTCTTCTCCATGGGAAGATTGGATCAGGTCAATATCAATAAACAGGCAGTCATAGCGCTTTTTTTTCAGCCCCTCCAGCGCCTGCTCGTGATCACCGGCTTTTCCAACATTGTATTCCGACCGAAAACAGGACTGCATGAAATGAAAAATGTCCGGTTCTGTCGAAACTACCAGGATGCGATTCATTTGACTCCCGCAAGTCGGAACAATTGAATTAAAACTGATGTTTTCAGGCATTTTCATATCATAAAACCAAGGCAATGGAAAATAAATAGTGTCACCTCTCCGGTGTTTTCAGGTAAACGCTGCTATTATACATATGACTTGCCAAGGTCTGAGGCATCCTCGGCTGTTGAATAAAAGGGCAAACGCTAAACCGACAGATTTTGGGCCGGCGCCTTATCTTAATTCATATTTATATTTTCTCTTGATTTTTTTTCTTGCATTTCATGATGTTTTTATATATTTGACCTACGTTCATTAATCTCTTTATAGGCAGTGGGTCAATGGTCGTGCCTTCACGGGCAATGAATCCGCTTATGGAAGTGCGTTTTATCGCATAGCGACGGCACAGTTAACAGGGACTCTTTTTCAGGAGGTGAAAGCATAGCTAGAATAGACAAGTCCAGTAAAGACAGGGTGAACACAAACAAGGGAATTAGAGCGAAAGAGATTCGGGTGATTGACCCGGATGGCAATCAACTCGGCGTCATCCCGACCCAGGAAGCCTTAAAGGCCGCCATGGAATTCGGGCTCGACCTTGTGGAAGTATCTCCCAATGCAAAGCCGCCCGTCTGCAAAATTATGGATTACGGGAAATACAAGTACGAACTGACAAAAAAACAACAGGAAGCAAAAAAGAAACAAAGCACCTTCCAGTTAAAAGAAATAAAAATTCGTCCCAAAACCGGCGATCATGATCTCCAGGTTAAAATGGGTCATATCAGAAAATTTCTGGAGAAAAAAGACAAGGTCAGGGTGACGGTTATATTCAGGGGACGGGAAATCACGCTGTCTGATCGCGGCAGGGAGTTGCTCAGCCAAGTGGCTGAAACCGTTTCCGATATTTCGGCGGTCGAACAATTTCCAAAATTTGAGGGCCGTACCATGATAATGGTTCTGGCGCCGAAATAAAAACCCAACCCGGGAAGTATTTTAAACGGGTTTAGAAAAACCGGCTTCTATTCTTAAAGGGTGCGATTATCAGTTGATTAACGTGGCGTGGGCTGGTATTACATTGCTCGCGCCATCTATTTTTTTTAAAAATAGCGCCCTTTGAAAGATGCTCAATCAGGAGAATATTAAAAATGCCTAAAATCAAAACGAATCGTGCTGCCGCAAAGCGGTTTAAAAAAACGGGAACAGGAAAATTTCTTTTCTCAAAATCTTATGGCAGCCATATCTTGACCAAAAAGACAACCAAGCGCAAAAGATCGTTGCGCAAAAACAAATTGAGTGACAAAACCAATTTAAAGCAGTTGCGACGGTTGCTGCCAAACGGTTAGTGACTTATCTTTGTTCACCTTTTAACAGGCAAAATGATTATAAACAAATCTTGCCGAATTTAAGCTTCAGCCGCCGCCGCAACGTATGGGTGGCAGCGTTGAATTTATGTATTAAAGGAGCAGAACCATGCGTGTAAAAAGAGGTTTTAAGGCGCGAAGACGCCGGAATAAAGTTTTAAAATTGGCAAAAGGGTTTCGGGGCGGCCGCAGCAAGCTGTTTCGTACAGCAGCCGGCGCTGTCGACAAGGCCCTGAATTACGCCTATCGGGACCGCAAAGCCAGAAAACGTGATTTTCGAAGGCTTTGGATCGCGAGAATTAATGCAGCCGCAAGAATGAATAACATCTCATACAGCAAATTTATTCACGGCCTGAAAACCGCCAACATTGAACTTGACCGTAAAATTCTGGCCGAACTGGCAATTTCCGATCCCCCGGGATTTACCAATCTGGTAAACCTGGCCACGCAGTAGCCATCATAAGCAACAAACACGGAAAACAGTTTGCAGACGTCTGTTGTCGTTTGTTGCTTATGACGTTTACACGGATTTCTTTTAGCAATCCTAATTCAGAGACCGCAAGTGGACCGATCAATCGAACAGATTTATGAAGCTGCCCGGGTGGAACTCGCCAAGGCATCCTCGCGCGACCATGTGAATGACATCTCCATACGGTATCTGGGTCGCAAGGGTTTGGTCACTCAGTTTTTAAGAAATATTTCAACCTTGACTCCCGAAGACAGGCCCGCGGCAGGGAAAAATGCCAATGAAATAAAGCAGAAGCTGGACGCCTTAATCCAGGAAACCCTTCTGCAGCTTGATTCCCATCAGCCCGAACAGACCGAAGGGATTGATGTATCCTTGCCCGGTCGCCCCCTTTCGGTTGGCTCGCTCCATCCCATTACGCAGATTACCCGGCAAATCTCTGATATATTTACCCGGCTGGGATTTGAGATTGCCGAAGGCCCTGAGGTTGAGTCTGATTATTATAATTTTGAAGCGTTGAATATTCCCAAAAATCATCCCGCCCGGGACATGCAGGACACATTTTACATATCTGAGAATATCGTTTTAAGAACGCACACCTCTCCCATCCAGGTGCGATATATGGAGGCGCACCAGCCACCGATCAGAATTATTGCTCCCGGAAAAGTCTATCGCTGCGATTCAGACCTGACCCATACCCCCATGTTTCACCAGGTGGAAGGTCTCATGGTGGCAGAAGGTGTAACCTTTGGCGATCTTAAAGGAATCCTGACAACCTTTGTCCATCAAATGTTTGACGACCGCACATCCTTAAGGTTCCGACCGAGTTTTTTCCCGTTTACCGAGCCCAGTGCCGAAGTGGACATTCTCTGCGTCATTTGCAGGGGTAAGGGCTGCCGGGTCTGCTCCCTGACCGGATGGCTTGAAGTTCTCGGCTCCGGCATGGTTCACCCGGCCGTATTTGAAAACGTGGGCTATGACACCACCCGCTATAAGGGCTTTGCCTTCGGCATGGGAGTGGAACGGCTGGCCATGTTAAAATACGGTATCGACGATATCCGTAAATTTTTTGAAAATGATTTCAGATTCCTGAGGCAATTCTAGCATGAAAGTGAGTTTAAGCTGGTTAAGCACTTATGTTCAGATCCCCGGTGACGTCTCCCGACTTGCGGATGCCTTGACCATGGCGGGGCTGGAGGTTGAAGCGGTATCAGACCGGTACAGCTACCTGAACACGGTCCTTGTCTCTCGTATTGTTAAAATAGACCCGCACCCCCAAGCTGAAAACCTTTCCTGCTGCCGGGTGGATATCGGCGGCCGCACCATTTCCGTGATTTGCGGCGCATCCAATATCCGGGAGAACATGCGGATTCCGGCGGCCCTGCCGGGAACGCTGCTTCCCCATGGCGCCGCCCTTGAAAAGTCGGTCATACGGGGACTCCCGTCTGAAGGCATGCTTTGCAGTGAATTTGAATTGGGCCTGGGCTCGGATAAAAGCGGCATCATGGAGCTTGCCGATGCCCTGACGCCGGGCACCCGGTTGAACGGGGCCCTGGCGCTTTCGGATATGGTTTTTGAAGTCAGCATCACGCCCAATCGGCCGGACTGCCTCAGCATGATGGGAATTGCCCGGGAAATTGCTGCGATAGAACGAACGCATGCCACCTACCCTGAAATAGCGCTGCCGGCCGGCCGCAAAAACATAGCCGACCTTTCGTCTGTTACCATCAACGCCCCCGAGCACTGTCCGCGTTACGCCGCTGTTCTGGTGGAAGATATCAGCGTGGGGCCTTCTCCTTTTTGGCTGCAGGACCGCCTCCTGTCTGTGGGACTGCGACCCATCAATCTTATCGTTGATGTCACCAATTTTGTCATGATGGAAACCGGTCAGCCCTTGCATGCTTTTGATTTTGACCGGCTGGCCCAGAACAGGATCGTTGTCCGGACGGCTAGAGACGGCGAAACGTTCAGGACCTTGGATGGCAAGGACCGCATTTTAACTTCAGACATGCTCATGATCTGCGACGGCGAAAAGCCGGTGGCCATTGCAGGCGTAATGGGGGGGCTCAACTCTGAAATCGAAGCTGCCACCCGGCGCGTGCTCATTGAAAGCGCTTATTTTTCCCCCATCAGCATTCGCAAGACCGCTAAAAAACTGGGGCTCAGCACCGACGCGTCCCACCGCTTCGAACGGGGGGTTGACCCGGCCGGAACGGTTGCCGCAATAAAGCGCGCCGCCCAACTGATGGTTGAGATCGGCGGCGGAACCCTGATAGGCGGCATCCTGGACGAGAATCCGGTTACCGCCCTGCCCAAATCCATTCAGTTAAAGATTAAGGACACCAATCGCCTCCTGGGAACCCGCTTGACTCAAAAAAAGATGGTGGCCCTGCTGGAGTCCATTGAATTTAAAGTTGAAAAACAACAATCCACGGCGCTGCGGGTTGTGCCCCCGACCTTCCGGGTAGATATTGAAAGACCGGAAGACTTAATGGAGGAGATTGCACGCCTGGCGGGATATCATACCATCCCCACCACCTTTCCGCTGGTCCCGGCTGAGGTCAGGGGCGCTGCAAACATATTGGCGATGCGTGATCATGTAAAAAGCCTCATGACCGGATTCGGTTTCAGCGAAATCATCACTTACAGCTTTGTCAGCCAGCTTTCAGGCAGCCAACTCAATTTAACGCCCGACGACCCCCGCAGGTCTTTGCTGAAGATCCTGAATCCATTGACCGACGACCAGGCCGTCATGCGCACATCCCTAATCCCCGGGCTGCTCAGTACCCTGCATCGCAATCTGGCGCAACAGAACCGCAACCTAAAAGGGTTTGAGGTCGGAAAAATCTTTATTGGCAGCGGACAGGAAAGCCTGCCCCGGGAAATTGAAATGCTGGCCGGCATTTGGACCGGTTCACGGGTCGATCTTTCCTGGCATGCCAAAGAGGCCGATTGTGATTTCTATGACATCAAAGGCATCGTTGAAGCCTTGCTGAGCGGGATGCAAATTCCCCAGGTAAAATTCACCCGGGCAAATATTGAAGCAGCCAGCTATCTGAGGCCCGGCCATAGCGCCCAGATTTTTTCGGGCGATCAGGCCCTCGGGGTTGTCGGTGAGATTGATCCGCCGGTCCTCGACAATTTTGATTTAAAACAAAACAGCTTTGTTTTTGAGCTGAGCCTCAGCGCCCTTGCAGCGGTTGTTCCCAAAAGCAAGCATGCCCGGCCGCTTCCGAAATTCCCCGCAACCACAAGGGACATCACCCTGATTGTGGACCAAAACATTGAGTCTGAACGCATTCTTTCCAGCATTCGCCAGGCCGATGAAGAATGGGTTGAAAATTTATATATCTTTGATATATTCACAGGGAATCTGATACCTACCGAGAAAAAAAGCGTTTCGCTCAGAATCGTTTACAGATCGGAGCAGAAAACCCTTGAAGACGAGACGGTCAACCAAATTCACAAAAACATCACCGACCGTATCCTTAAAGAATTTAAGGGAACGCTTCCGGCTTAAAATCTTTCGATAGGGCAATTGCCTTAAGATGGCCTTAAAACCGCACCCCCCACCAGTATTGCCGGACAAACTTTACTTTAAAATTGGAGAGGTGAGCAACCTTGCCGGAATTCCGACATATGTCCTGCGGTTCTGGGAATCCGAATTTAAGCAGATAAGCCCCCGGCGAACCCAATCCGGTCAGCGCCAATACAAAAAAAGTGATGTTGAGTTGATATTAAAAATAAAACACCTTCTTTACGACCGCAAATTTACCATCCAGGGCGCCAAACGCCACCTCCTGGCTGCAACCAAAGCTCCCCAAAGCGAATCGCCCGCCGAGGCCTTCGCTGAAATTTGTTCAGAATTAAAACAGATAAAAAAACTCCTGGCCAAACCGCTTTAGACGGAACCGCCTTTGGTAACGGCCTCAAGTTATAGCGCTTCTCCCAAAATTCATATCCTTTAAAATATTATTGAAATCTGTTGACAACGGCTAAATTTTGTCATATTTACCTATCTTCGGAACGGGTACGCGGGCATAACTCAGCTGGTAGAGTACAAGCTTCCCAAGCTTGGAGTCGCGAGTTCGAATCTCGTTGCCCGCTCCACGAAAGTCCGCCTTTTTTCATTAAGGGGTAGTTAAGGTAGGGTATAATTGGTAGCTTGGTTTTATTTTTTTGCGGTGGTTAATTTCATGAACTGATTATTTCTTGTTCCATTTAAACAATCTACCTGAAAGTGAAAAAACGGGCAACAGCCCGTTTTTTGTTTTTTTAATAGGAAATCAAGGTTAGCGGTGCTTGGACGAAAAAAAATAAAAGCGAAACAGACGGCATCCGATCAGGTGGCGCTGTCCAATAAATCCTGGCAGGAGATTGTCGCCCGGACGAAGCGTTTGGCGCAGGGGCTGTGTGAAGCCGAAGGAATAGAGCTGGTACATGTTGAATTTCAGCGTGAGGCCGGCGGTCGGATTTTGCGACTTTATATCGACCAGCCCGGGGGGATCTCGCTGAATGATTGTGTCAATATCAACCGCCAGATGGGGGATCTGCTGGACGTCAATATCGAAAATGTGGGCCCGTATAATCTGGAAGTGTCATCGCCGGGAACCGATCGCCCGCTGAGCAAAGAGATCGACTATGATAAATTCAAGGGAAATATGGCAAGTATAAAAACGACAAAGCCAATTGGTGGACAAAAAAACTTCAAGGGCGTTCTATCCGGCATATCCGGCGGGGTAGTATCACTCTTGGTTGGAGACAAAACGGTCGCGATTCCCTTACAGGAAATTGCCCGGACGCGGTTGGTTGATTATCATGGAGAAAGCCAATGTTAATTGCAGACATCAAACGAGTCGTAGAACAGGTCAGTCGAGACAAGGGCATTAATCGATCGGTTTTAATCAAAGCGCTTGAAGAGGCCCTTAAATCCGCTGCCCGAAAAAAATTTGGAAGCAAAATCGATATCGAAGTTCAGTACAACGAAGAAAACGGGGAAATCGAGGTCTTTCAGTTTAAAGAGGTGGTGGAAACCGTCGAAGAGCCGGAAATTCAAATCAGCCTGCCGAACGGTCGAAAACTGGACCCGGAATGCGAGGTGGGCGACAGCATCGGAACCAAAATGGAACCGGCCACATTCGGGCGAATAGCGGCGCAGTCCGCCAAACAGGTCATTATTCAGAAAATGAAGGATGCTGAAAAGGATGCCGTATATGCGAGTTTTATTGAACGCAAAGGCGAAATCATCAATGGCATCGTCCAGCGCATCGAGCGGGGAGATCTTATTGTGAACCTGGGTCAAACCGAGGGCATCCTCCCGGTTCGCGAGCAGGTTCCCAAAGAGACCTATCGCCGCGGCGACCGCATCCGGGCCTTTATTCTGAACGTTCTCCTTGATACGCGTGGGCCTCAGATCATTTTGTCTCGAACCCATCCAAACTTTTTAATCAATTTGTTCAAAACAGAGGTGCCTGAAATCAGCGAAGGTATCGTTAAAATCATGGGCGCCGCCCGGGAACCGGGAATCCGGGCGAAATTTGCTGTGGCTTCGAACGATACGGACATCGACCCGGTGGGCGCCTGCGTCGGTATGAAAGGCAGTCGCGTTCAGAATGTCGTCCAGGAGTTGCGGGGTGAAAAAATAGATATCATCTCCTGGCATCTGGACCCGGCCAAATTCGTTTGTAATGCCCTGGCTCCTGCTGAAATTTCCCGGGTGATTATTGATGAATATAATCGCGCAATGGAAGTCATTGTTCCGGATGAATTTCTCTCGGTTGCCATCGGCAAACGCGGGCAAAATGTCCGCTTGGCCTCAAAACTGACCGGTTGGCACCTGGATGTACAAAGCGAATCGCTTTACAGCAAGGCCTTGCAGGATGGCTATGCGTCGCTGGTTGCGTTGCCCGGCGTGGGTGCGAGTCTGGCGGACGCATTATATGAAAAAGGGTTTTATTCAGTGGAAGAACTAGCAAAAGCAGCTAAAGAAGACCTGGTCCAAATTAAGGGGATCGGTGATGAAACCGCCCTTAAATTAATCGAAGCATCGAAACAGGCGGCGAAAACAGCGGCCAAAGAAGCCAAAGCGGCCAGAGCGGCTGAAGCAGCTGAAGCGGCCGAATCGGCCAAGGCAGCCCAAGCAGCTGAAGCGGCTGAAGCGGCTGAAGTCGACCCAGAGACGCTATCCGAAAATGAAGAACTTTCGGAGGCTGAAAGCGCGACAACCGCGCCATCCGAATCGGAACAAAAAGATGCTGAAGATAAAATGGTAAAGGACAGATCGGCGGATGCTCAGGAAGCAGTGCCGGAGAACAAACCCGAATAGGAATCTAATACTGCTGCACACTCAATTGATCGAACAATAAGGGGGATGGATGGCAAAGATCAGGGTATATGAGCTTGCCAGGGATCTTAGCATGGAAAACAAGGCGCTCCTTGAGAAACTGGCTGAAATGAAGGTCGACGTAAAGAGCCACATGAGCTCTCTGGACGATGAGATAATTGCCCAGGTAAAGGACTTTGTTCTCGGCAAAAAAAAGGAAACGGTGGTTGAAACGCGCGTAAAGTCGACGGTTATTCGGCGGCGCGTAAAACTGGTGACGGTAAAAAAATCGCCGTCGGAACCCGTTGCTGAAGCTGCTGAACCGGCCGACGCCGAAGCGGTCGCTGCGCAACCGGTCCCGGAAGCCGCCCCAGGTGAAGAACCCCCCCAGGCGGCCGAAGCCCCGGAAACCCCGGTAGAAGCCCAGGCTGCGCCGTCGACAGCTCCGCCTGTGGAACCTATTGAGGAACCGGCCCCGGCAGTTGAACCAATTTCCCCGCCGGCGGACACTCAACCGGCCACACCCCCAAAGCCGAAAAAGGGAAAACCAGCCAAAGCAACCAAGAAGGCCAAGAAAGACGCTCCGGCTAAAATTATTAAGCTTCCCACCGTATTGGCAAAAAAAGCGCCGGAGCCTGAAGCGGTTCCGGCAGAACCGGCCGTTCCGGTTGTAAAAGAAAAAATTGACAGAAAACCGCCCGGAAAAAAAATTAAGGGAGAGCCCCCTCCGCTGCCGATAGAGGAGGAAGAATCTAAAGGCCGGCCGAAAAAGAAAGGCAAATTGAAACCGGTCGAGGCTCTGGAAGATCCCAAATTTTTTAAAAAGAAAATTTCCTTCCGGCGCAAAGAAATTATCGAAGGGGCAGATCTATACGCAGCAGAGCCCCGGCATCGGAAGGGGCGAAAAGGGGTTAAAGCCAGGGCCGTTAAAGGGCAAAAGACTCAGATTACAACCCCCAAAGCCATTAAGCGCCGCATCAAGATTGATGAAGCGATTGTCCTGTCGGATCTGGCGAAACGGATGGGCGTCAAAGCCAATGAAATGATAGCAAAACTGATGGCGCTGGGCGTCATCGCAACGGTAAACCAGACCATCGATTTTGAAACCGCCACACTGGTGGCCGCTGAGTTTGAATTCGAGCTTGAAAAGGCAGCCTTTGAAGAAGATACCGTATTGAAAAAAATCGCGGCTGATGATCCGGCCAATTTGGTTCCCCGTCCGCCGGTGGTTACCATCATGGGGCATGTCGACCACGGCAAGACGTCGCTTTTAGACGTCATTCGCAAAACCAGCGTCACCGAACTGGAAGCCGGCGGTATCACCCAGCACATCGGCGCTTATAACGTGTCCACTGAAAAAGGACAAATTGTTTTCCTGGACACACCCGGCCATGAGGCATTTACCGCCATGCGCTCCCGCGGCGCCAAAATTACCGATATCGTGGTTCTGGTAGTCGCCGCGGACGATGGCGTCATGCCGCAAACCATTGAAGCGATCAACCATTCCAAAGCGGCCGGCGTTCCCATTATTGTAGCCGTCAACAAAATCGACAAGGCAAATGCCGATCCGGCCCGAAGCCGGCGGCAACTGGCGGATGTCGGCCTCACCTCCGAGGACTGGGGCGGCGATACCATTTTTGTGGATGTCTCCGCCAAAACCCATGAAGGGATTGACAGCCTGCTGGAGATGATTCTGCTCCAGGCCGAATTAATGGAGCTAACGGCCAATCCGGACAAACTGGCGGTGGGCCACGTGGTCGAAGCAAAACTGGATTCCGGCAGGGGGCCGGTTGCCACTGTTCTGGTCCAAAACGGCACCCTGCGCACCGGCAACACGATTGTGTGCGGGGTCCATTATGGAAAAATCCGCGCGATGCTGAACGACAAAGGCGAGCGGGTGGAATCCGCCGGACCGTCCATACCGGTGGAGGTGCAAGGGCTTTCTGGCGTGCCCCTGGCCGGCGACGATCTGGCCGCCCTGGACGACGAGAAAAACGCCAAGCAGATCAGCCTCCACCGCATCCAGAAGCGGCGCTCCAAAGATCTGGCCAAAACCAGCCGGCTGAGCCTGGAAAAACTTTATGAAAGCCTGCAGTCCGGTGAAGTCAAAGATCTGAATCTGATTATCAAAGCAGACGTGGAGGGTTCCATCGAGGCCCTGCGAGACTCACTTGTCAAGCTTTCAAATGAAGAAGTAAAAATCAATGTCATCCATGCCGCCACCGGGACCATTACCGAGTCGGATGTTTCCCTGGCGAGTGTATCCGACGCGATCATTATCGGTTTCAACGTTCGGCCCAGCCCTAAAGTTCAGGAGATCGCCAACGAAGAAAACGTAGAAATGAACTTCTACAGTATCATATACGATGTGATTAAAGACGTCCGGGACGCCATTGTCGGCTTGATGTCATCCACCTTTGAAGAACGAAGTTTGGGCCGCGCGGAAATTCGCGAAGTCTTTCATGTTCCCAAAGTGGGCGCCATCGGGGGGAGCTATGTTACCGACGGCAAAATTGAACGCAGCCGACCGGTTCGGGTCCTTAGAGACGGCATTGTTATCTATGAGGGTAAAATTTCATCCCTTAAACGCTTTAAAGATGATGCCAAAGAAGTTCAAACCGGATACGAATGCGGTATCGGCATCGAAAACTTTAACGACCTCAAGATCGGCGATGTTTTTGAGTGTTATTATCTAGAGGAAATTAAGCCGGAATTGGCTTAAAAGCGCGAACGCCATGGTTGTCGGTTTTGGAATTATCAGATTCAGGCTGCATGACTGCCACAGCCTGAAGGGTAAAAGAAAAATCATAAAAGCGATTATCAGCCGGCTGCGCAACAATTTCAATGCGTCGGTGGCTGAGGTCGGATCCAATGATGTTTATCAAAAGGCGGAAATCGGTTTCGCCTTAACCGGCAACGACCGCATGCTGATAAATTCTAAAATCGATAAACTGTTCAACTTTGTTGAAGAGCTGGGCCTGGCGGAAATCGTTGACACCGAAATGGAGATCATTATTTTATGAAGCCCTTCGCGCGCTCGGACAGGGTGGGGGGACTGATCCAAAAACTCCTGTCAGAGCTGTTATATAAAGGCATAAATGATCCGCGTCTTAAAACGGCCAGCATCACCGGCGTAAAGGTCTCTGCGGATTTAAAATCTGCCTATATCTATTTCGTCACATCCGGCGGCGCCACGCGCAAACAGGAAGCGGCGGATGGCTTTAAAAAAGCGCTGGGATATATCAAACGCGAGCTGGCGCCCAAGCTGGGCCTTCGCTATATGCCCGCGCTGAAATTTTTTTATGACGATTCCTTTGACTATGGAACACGTATCGATACGATATTAAAATCATTAAAAACCGAACATGAATCAAATCATACAGCAATTGAAGAATAGCCGGAACGTTTTGCTGGCATCCCATGAAAATCCGGACGGAGACGCCATCGGATCGCTGTTGGCATTGGGACTTGCCCTGGACTTGCTGAAAAAAAAAACCACCCTTTACAATCCGAGCCCCATCCCGGCCGTTTATCGCTTCCTGCCGTCGGTCAAGCGGGTGGTGAAGCACCTAAGAAAAGGTGATAATTTTGATACGGCCGTTATTCTGGATTGCGGCGATTTTAAGCGAATCGGCCATGGGGCCGCCACCGCCGCCCAGGTTCCGGTTACGATCAATGTGGATCATCATGTCACCAATACCGGTTTTGGAACGTACCAGCTGATCGACACCCAGGCCTGTGCCACTGCGGAAATTGTATATCGGCTGATCAAGGCCTTGGATGTTGCCTTCAGCCGCGACATGGCCAAATCGATTTATACCGGGATTTTAACCGATACCGGTTCATTTCGATTTTCAAACACAAATCATTCGGCTTTTGCGATCTGCGAGGAAATGATTGCCTGCGGCGCCGACCCGTATGGGATTGCGCAGCATGTTTACGGTAAATATTCCCTGGGGCGTATCAAGCTGCTGAACCTGGCCCTGGATTCCATCGAAATTTCACGCAACGGCAGGCTGTCCCTGATGACGGTGACAAAAGAAATGCTGAGTGAAACCGGCACCCAGCCTGAAGATGCGGACGGCCTGATCAATTATGCCAGGCGAATTGAAGCGGTCACAGTCGCTGCCCTGGTTCAGGAACAAACGAACAACAAGGGCAGCATAAAGAAAAACCAGTTCCATGTCAGCCTGCGCTCCGACGGCACGGTGGATGTTGCCCGGATTGCAGCCGCTTTCGGCGGGGGCGGTCATGCGAGCGCCTCCGGATTCAGCATCCAGGCCCCGCTGGCCGATATTAAAGACCGGATTATGGGTCTGGCTGAAGAGCTTTGACGCGTTGATATGGGAATGGAAACAAACGGGATTGTTGTTATCGACAAACCGGCCGGTATTACGTCCGCAAAGGTTGTGGCTGTCGTCAAAAAATTGCTCGGGGCCAAAAAAGTCGGACATACCGGTACGCTGGACCCGTTTGCAACCGGCGTGATGATATGCTGTCTCAATCAGGCAACCCGGCTTGCGCGGTTTTTTTTAAGCGGTCACAAAACTTACGAGGCGGTCCTTCGGCTCGGCATTGACACCGACACCCAGGACAGCACCGGAACGGTGACGTCGCAATGTGAATGGATCGAATTTTCTGAAAATAAAATTCGATCGGTGCTGAAACAATTTACCGGAACGATCCAGCAGCAGCCGCCTGCTTTTTCGGCATTAAAACACAAGGGCGTGCCGCTTTACAAACTTGCCCGAAGCGGCCAACCGGTGCGAAAGGCTGCCCGGCGGGTACAGATTACAGCTATTGAAATCCGCGCAATCGAGCTGCCGGAAATACGCTTTGTTGTTTCCTGTTCCGCCGGCACCTATATCCGTACGCTTTGCGCGGACATCGGCGCAGCCCTGGGATGCGGGGGGCACCTGAAAACGTTGCGGCGAATTGAAAGCAGCGGATTTTCAATCCGCGAAGCGATCTCGCTGCCGAGTCTGGAAGCTGTTTCAGCTTCCGGAAACGTTCAGGATTGCATCATTGACATGGCCGGCGCGCTGCGCAACATGCCGGTGTTTGTTGCCGATAGCGGGTTGATGGATAAAATTCGGTTTGGAAAACCCTTAACGGATCTCGATATGGATCCCGACCGAATAGACCTTTCAGGTGATTTTTTTAAGGTGGTGGACTCTGAAAACCGGCTTCTGGCGGTGGTGAGCTTAAATAAAAAAGACAGGGCTTATAAATATAATTGTGTATTTCATTCTTAGAAGATGTATAATAGCATCAATATTTGCAAGCGATGTTCCAACTCAAATAGGATCTGATAATTTTAGAAGGAGGCTTAAAGAAAGTGGTTTTAACATCAGAAAACAAACAGGCTGTAATCGAGCGCTTTAAGTTGCATGACAGCGATACGGGTTCCCCCGAAGTCCAGGTAGCGCTCTTGTCCCATCGGATCGATTACCTTACTGAACACTTAAAAGTTCATAAAAAAGACCATCACTCCCGCAGGGGATTGTTGATGATGGTGGGACGCCGCCGCCGGCTGCTGAATTACGTTAAAAATAAGGATGTTCAACGGTATCGGACCATTATTGAAACCCTCGGGTTGCGGCGCTAAAGCCCCCCATAGGGGAGCGGCTCGCAGATATGCCTACTGCTGCGCTATTTACCCGGCTGGCAAGCAGGTGTTTGGTATGTCGTCACCGGGCCAAAGAAGTTTTTTATAGGAGATAATTATGGAAGTTTTACTCAACGCGGAAATCGGGGATAAAACCCTGAGCATCCAATCCGGCAAGCTCGCCAAACAGGCGTCCGGTTCGGTTTTGGTCAAATACGGAGAAACGGTGGTTTTGGTAACAGCGGTATCCACCAACGAGGAAAGAACCGTTGATTTTCTGCCCCTTACGGTCGAATACCAGGAAAAGATTTATGCAGCCGGCCGTATACCGGGCAATTACTTTCGGCGTGAGATCGGTCGACCCAGCGAAAAAGAAACCTTGACCGCCCGGTTGATTGATCGGCCCATCCGTCCGCTTTTCCCCAAAAAATATAATTTTGAAACCCAGGTGATTGCAACGGTTCTCTCAATGGACCAGGAAAACGATCCGGATGTTCTGGCAATGAACGGCGCCTCGGCCGCGCTGGTCCTATCGGACATTCCCTTTGCCGGCCCTATTGCGGCCGTGCGCGTCGGCCGTATCGACGGCCGGCTGAAAATCAACCCGACCCTGCAGGAATATGAAAAGTGCGATATCAACATCTTTGTCGCCGGCTCCAAGACCGGTGTCGTCATGGTTGAAGGCGGCGGCAATATTGTCAGTGAAGCGGACATGCTGGAAGCCATTTTCTTCGGCCACCAACAGATGCAGCCCCTCATCGATTTGCAGGTAGAACTGCGCGAAAAGCTGGGCGCCCCTAAACGGGTGTTTACCCCGCCGCAAAAGGATGAAAGCCTGGTTGAAAAAATTGGACCTGAAGCAGCCCCCCGGATACGCGAGGCTGTCCTGGTACCGGAAAAAACAAAACGCGGCCCGGCCTTGCGGACGGTTAAAAAAGAAATTTTTGAATCGCTGGGTGAAGCGGCTGCTGAACGAAAGACCGAAGTCTACGAGATCCTTGATGCGATTCAAAAACAGGTTTGCCGTGATCTTGTTTTAAAGGAAGGCCGCCGCATCGATAACCGCAAATTCGATGAAATCCGTCCCATTACCTGTGAAACCGGCCTCCTCCCCCGGCCCCATGGCAGCGCTCTCTTTACCCGCGGCGAAACCCAGGTCCTCGGCGTTCTGACCCTCGGTTCCGGTCCGGATGAGCAGCGGGTGGAAACCTTGATTGGAGAAGAGTTTCGCCCGTTCATGCTGCATTACAATTTCCCGCCCTATTCGGTGGGCGAAGCCAGACGCCTGGGCGGCCCCAGCCGGAGGGATATCGGCCATGGGGGTCTTTCCACCCGTGCCCTTGAAAAGGTGCTCCCTAAAAAAGAAACTTTTGACTATACCATCCGCCTGGTTTCGGAGGTTTTAGAGTCCAACGGCTCTTCCTCCATGGGAACGGTTTGTGCGGGAACCCTTGCCATGATGGACGGGGGCGTTCCCATCACGGCGCCGGTTTCCGGAATAGCCATGGGTCTCGTAAAAGACGGCGATACAGTGATTATCCTGTCGGATATCCTCGGTGATGAAGACCATACCGGCGACATGGATTTTAAAGTGGCCGGCACCAGCGAAGGGATCACCGCGCTGCAGATGGACATTAAAATCCTTGAGCTTTCAAAGGAGATCATGCAGCAAGCCCTGGCCCAGGCCCGCAGCGGCCGGCTCTTTATCCTGGACAAGATGCTGCAAACGCTCAGTGAACCCCGCAAGGAAATCTCCCATTTCGCCCCCAAGGTCATCTCCATTGAAATCAACCCGGATAAGATTCGTGAAATAATCGGCCCGGGCGGCAAAGTCATTCGCTCCATTCAAAGCGCAACCAATACCCGGATCGAAATCGACGACTCCGGCCTTGTCAAGATCGCGGCCACATCTGAAACGGATGCGGATGTCGCTATGAACATGATTAATGATATCATCAAAGTGCCCGAGGTCGGCAAAATATATGACGGTACCGTGGTAAAGATCATGGATTTCGGCGCTTTTGTTCAGATTTTTCCGGGAACAGACGGCCTGGTGCACATCTCCCAGCTTGCCACCCAACGGGTTAAAAAAGTGTCTGATGTCGTTAATGAAGGAGACTCCCTGAAGGTCAAGGTACTCGAGGTCACCCGGGACGGCAAAATCCGCCTCAGCCACAAGGCCATCCTTGAAGACCAGGCCCAGGAAGAAAATGAACCCGGAAGTGAATAAAACGGTCCTAAACAACGGCATCCGGATTCTGACCCGGAAAATGCCCCATGTCCGCAGTGTTTCCATGGGGGTCTGGGTCAATGTGGGGGCCCGGGATGAAGCCCCCCCGGAAAACGGGCTTTCCCATTTTATTGAGCACATGATCTTTAAAGGCACCCGCAAGCGAACCGGCTATCAAATCGCAAAGGAGTTTGACGCCATCGGGGGCCACACCAATGCGTTTACGGCCATGGAGCACACCTGCTACCACGCCAAGGTTCTGGACACCCACCTTGAGACCATGGCCGACATTCTTTCGGATATCTTCTTAAATTCCATTTTTGACGGCGCCGAGGTCGAAAAAGAGCGGCCGGTCATACTGCAGGAAATCGGCATGCTGGAAGACAGCCCGGACGAGTACATCCACTTGCTTGCCGGAAATGCCTTCTGGGGCGACAACCCCCTGGGGCGATCGATCCTGGGTTCGCCTGAGAATATCCGGCGATTTGATGCGGATATGATTAAAACCTTTTTCTCCCGGTTGTATCAGCCCGACCGGATCATTATCTCCATGGCGGGCAATCTGGAGCATGACCGGATTGTCGAATTGGTGGGTCCCGCTTTCCAGTCGATTCAACCCGGCAACGGTTTTCCGGAACGAACTACCCCCCAAGGCCGCTCTCCGGTTACATTGAATCATAAAGATCTGGAGCAGGTGCATATTTGCGTGAACACGCAAGGCCTGTCCGCCTCAGACCCCCGGCGATTCAGCTTGTTTCTGATGAACACCATTCTGGGCGGCAATATGAGCTCGCGCCTGTTTCAGGAAATCCGGGAAAGAAGAGGTCTGGCTTACAATGTATACTCGTTTGTTTCATCCCATGTCGACACCGGCATCTTCGGGGTCTCTGCTGCAGTTGCCCCCGACAAAGTAGAGGAGACAACCGCATTAATCATCAAGGAAATGCAGCGCCTGACAACCGAACCGGTCCTGTTGCCTGAACTTCAGGCCGCAAAGGAATTTACCAAGGGCAATCTGCTCCTGGCTTCCGAAAGCACCGACAGTCAAATGGTCCGGATGGCGCAAAATGAACTCTACTGGGAGCGCTTTCTGCCCCTGGAGGAAGTCATTCAGGGCGTTGACAGGGTTTCTGCTGAGGACATCTTTGATTTAGCTGCCGCCCTTTTTAAGCCGAGGCCCCCGGCCTTGACGATCCTCGGTCCCATAGAAGATCAAATTTCCTTTGAGCATATCCTTAACCCTGGGGTTGCAGCTACACAACATTAACCGACCGATTGCAATTGCCGGCAATCTCACGCTTGAATAATGATGGAAGCCCCCACGATAAATATCACCCGCCTGCGGCCGGATTCCGACGGGGACATCCCCCTGCCGCAGTATATGACTTCCCAGGCAGCCGGCCTGGATGTCTGCGCCGCCATCTGCGATGATCTGGTTTTGGAACCCGGGGCGATTACGTTGATCCCCACAGGTTTTTCCATCGCCATCCCCGAAGGATTTGAGGCCCAGATCAGGCCCAGAAGCGGTCTGGCCGTCAAGCACGGCATCGGTCTGATCAACTCACCCGGAACCATCGATGCCGACTATCGCGGCGAAGTGATGATCGCCGTTATCAACATGGGGAAAAAAAGCCATACCTTTCATCGCGGGGACCGCATCGCCCAGATGGTCATCAACAGGGTCTTTAAGGCCACGCTCAACGTTGTCGCAAAGCTCGACGAAACCGATCGCAATACCGGCGGATTCGGCCATACCGGTATCAAATAAAATATCATGAACGACTCTATTCCACCTAAAATAACGCCCGCCGACGTTCCTAACTGCCACATCTCCGTCTGTGTCCTGGCAAGCGGCAGCAAAGGCAACGCGATCTATATCTCCAACGGGGAAACCGCGATCCTGCTGGACGCGGGCCTTTCCGGAATTGAAATCGAGCGGCGCTTAACCTCCCGGGGGCTTTCTCCCCATACACTCGACGCCATCATCGTATCCCACGAACACAATGATCACATTCAGGGCGTCGGCATCCTTTCGCGCCGATTCGGCCTGCCGGTTTACATGAACCGCAAAACCGGGCGGGCGGCTTTATCCCTGCTGGGCAATCTCAATGACCAGCAGTTTTTTGAATGCGGGTCGCCATTCAGCGTAAAAACGCTGACAATCCAGCCCTTTTCAGTCTCCCACGACGCCCAGGATCCGGCCGGGTTTACCGTCCAGCAGAACGGCTCTAAAATCGGGATCGCCACGGATCTGGGCATTGCCACATCCATGGTGAAAGACCATCTGAAAAATTGCAATTTGATGGTCATCGAAGCCAACCATGACCCGGTCATGCTGCTGGAAGGCCCCTACCCCTGGCCGCTCAAACAGCGCATTAAAAGCCGCAGCGGCCACCTGTCCAACAGCGACACCAAACAACTGCTGCAGGAATTAAAACACGACGCCCTGGAGCATGTGATTCTGGCGCATCTGAGCGAAACCAATAACACCCCCCAGAAAGCCCTCAGTGAAGTCGGGCAGGCCTTCAGCGATTGCAACGCCCGGCTTACGGTTGCGACTCAAGACGTTTGCGGATCCATGTTTGAAATTTATTGAATTTCAAAAGATGCAATTGTGTTCCACGGCACAATTTGGATATCTTTCTGTACCCTGGATTGATCACCGCCATATACGAGGAAACAATTCCTTGTTTGTGTGTAAAGGTTCTTAAAGTAAATCAGTCCTTTAAATAAGTCTTCCGCAATTGTCTTGCTTGATTTTATCTCAACCATGTCAATATATGATCCATAATCCAACAGGATATCCACCTCACGGCCTTTACTGTCACGCAGGAAGTAAAGATTGTCCGTTTTTCCCTGGTTGAATCTTTTTTTTAGAAATTCTGAAACGATTAAATTTTCAAATAATACCCCTCGCAATGGATGGGTAAGCACATGCTCGACTTTTTGTATTCCAAGCAGGAAGGCCGCTAAACCCGAATCGATAAAATACAGCTTCGGGGCTTTGATCAATCGTTTTCCTAAGTTGCTGTAGTAAGGCGGAAGGAGTTTGACAATATAGCTGGCCTCCAAAATTGAAAGCCAGCTTTTGATCGTATTGTGATTGACCCCACAGTCATTTCCCAGTGCTGAAAAATTAACCACCTGTCCGCAACGAGTTGCACAAAGTTTGAGAAATGTTTCAAAGCGAGACAAGTCTTTAATATTAATCAGCAACCGCAAATCTCTTTCAATATACGTATTAAAGTAAAAGGCCAACGCCTCTGTAGGGTTGAGTTGTTCATCATAGATTCGCGGATAAAAACCGGTATAAAGCAGTTGGTCTATGGATCCAAGCGACTGATGGGATAAAACTTCTTCAAAGGAGAAAGGGAGGAGTCGGGCAATTGCAGTTCGACCGGCCAGCGATTGGCTGACAGTGTTGAGCAGTTCAAAATTCTGACTTCCGGTTATGATAAACTGACCGTTTTTTTGCGTCTCATCGACCCTAACTTGTATGTATGAGAGCAAATCAGGGGTTCGCTGGATTTCGTCCAATACGGCGCCATCCTGAAAGCGGTCCAGAAATCCTTTAGGATCGGATGTGGCAAAGCTACGCTCTTCAATACTTTCCAGCGATACATAAGGGATATCAGGGAAAAGCATTTTGCAAAGGGTGGTTTTTCCTGATTGCCTAGGGCCGGTTATGGTGACAACCGGGTATTGCTTGGAATATTGAAGTATTTTGGGGGCAATGGTTCTCGGAATCATATCTTTGCATACCCAAATCGGAACGAATTGTCAATTTAATTCGCAATCCGTACCCAAGTGTTGCGAAAGTCGGAGAGATTCAGAGCCCCCCGCGAACGGGATCTTCGAAAGGCGCCGAGGGCGGAGCCGTAGATAAATCTACTCGTGTTCGCTCAGATTAATTATCTATGAACGCAAATAACGGTTGGCATTCATATTGCTAAGCGGCCAATAGCGCGATCAACCGATCGGGCAAATCCGGCCGCCGGACAATCTTTTTTATTTCAGGGCTGATTTTCTGTTGATTTTTTTGCTCTGCTTTCAATTGCTCTGTCACCAAGCGGCTGTCGATTTTTTCAAAGCGCTCCTCCAACGTATTACAGCCATCGAGGATGATCTCCAGGTACTCGGGATTATCCAGGTTTTTAACCAAAGGCGTATCGGCAAGGATCGTTCGGAGCGTTTTATTCAGAGATATTGTGCCGCATCTTTTGCGGTTAATACGCTTAAAATCCCGAAAAAACCGCTCCAGCAAATTATTCGTACGCTGGGGTTGGA
>JARGFK010000079.1 GCA_029211065.1 Desulfobacterales bacterium | reverse complement strand
CGCCGGCAAAGGCCTTTTCCAGCAGCTCCAGCAGCCACGAGCGGATCACGCTGCCCTGGTTCCAGAGCCCGGCGATTTGAGCATAGTCGAAACCGGGGGCATAATCCGACTTTTCCAGGATTTCAAAGCCTTCGCCGTAGGCCTGCATCATGGCGTACTCAATGCCGTTCAACATAAAGACGCTCTGATCCCACGTGCTGACGGTTATTGGAATATCGAGGGTTTTGTTTACGTTTGATCACTGTGAATTATGAAAATTTGGACAGAAACACCAAAAACGAAAATTGATAATGCTCTCATGCCCTTTGTTGCAGCCAGGGAACGGGGTCGCCTCGCCTTTTTGGTAGGTGCGGGTGTCTCATGGGATGCCCCGGCCTGTCGCCCTATGGCCGGTGAAATATCATCGGCCATAGGTTCTGCATTATGGTCGATCGGCACAATAGCAAAGAATCGATGGAAAGAAAGCACGATACAAAGCTTCGCAAAAGCGGTTCGGTTTGAAACATTAATGCAGCTCCTTGCGGAAACCACGGGCTCCCTGGGTTTCCTCAGAGCTCTGAAGGGTGGCAAACCGAACCAACTGCACCGTATACTCTCAAAGGCATTGCGAAGCCGCTGTCCAGTGCTCACAACCAATTTCGATGAACTAATCGAGCGAGCATTTCCTGCTGGACAACGCCCAGAAACACTCACGAGAACTGCTGACTTCAAGCGGTGGAGCAAGCGAACACCCCGTGGCGTGTTGGCCAAACTGCATGGTTCGCTCGGTGATTTAGATTCTATGTGCGCCACCATGCGAGCGATTGGCACTCTGGGTCCCGCTTTCATGTGGGATCCACCACGCGGGGAATACCTGGCACGTGTGAGGCGGGATTTTCCTATGGCCGTTCTCGGATATTCGGGAACGGACGATTTAGATATTTTGCCAAGGCTTAGAATCACCGAGAGCAATCAACCCTTACTGTGGGTACTCCACGCTCGAGGTCGTATCCGTATTGCCACTGACAGGGACATCGTGCGCCTGGCAACTGCTCCGGGCCTGCCAGAAATGCTGCATAAAAGCAACGCCGCTGTAATTGTTGGCAACACACTTCTGGTTGTTGCGACGCTGTGTGGCTTTCGGCCGAAGGAGGTGGCTGGACACCGTGGACACCCACTTGCCACGAGACTGCTTCACTCCATGAGGAGGACAACTGCCCCTTACTTGGCAGATTTCCTTATCGGTAGGATTCTTTATGAGGGTGGCCGGAGAAAGGTGTCATACAGTCAGTTCGCTGCAATTCGCCGTCAAGTGGGCGAACGACATCCCGGCCTGGCGGCCCGGTGCCTGACAAACGAGGCGACTGTTGCCACGGATATTGGGAAATGGGCGATAGCAAGGCGTAAACTGGAGGCTGTGCTTCCCGAAATGCAACGTTATGCGGATGAGCGCGCCTTTGTAAATGCTTGCTTGAATCTAGCGCTTGTATACCGCCGCTTGGGTAAGACCGATGAGGCAGAGGCGCATTTTCGCATGCTAATTCGAACACTCAAGACAGCGCTGGAGCTTCATTTAGAGCGAGCGAGGGCGCAGGTGAATTTGGCTGACATGCTTTTCGAGCAGGAGCAGTTCGACAAGGCGATACGGCTGGTGAAAGCTGCCCGAATTGGTTTTAAGAAGGCAGGGGATTACGGTGGTATGGCGACGGTTTTTGGCGTGCTCGGCAAAATTCTGTTTGCACGGCAGGAAGTGAAGAATGCGATGGAGGTCCTATCCATTGCTCTCTGGCACGCGCGCGTAGCCTGGAATAGGTCTGACGAGGCCCGAATTCTCAATAATATCGGCACAATGCAGCGAGTGGCGGGAATGTTTGATGCCGCAAGTGCATCATTCGCCCAGGCACGCCTGATTGGAGAAGCAATTGCGGATCCCGAGCCTGTCATTGTGTCCGAAATGGGCGCTCTAACGGTAGATCTGGCCGCCGGCAGACTCAATTCGGCAATCCGTAGGGCTAAGGCATGCCTATCTCCGGCCGAATCCATAGGACTGCACTATCTCGCCATGCAGACCAGAGGAAACCTATCATTGGCCCTCATGGACTCTGGATATCATGCCAAGGCGGTCCATCATCTTGAAAAGATTTATCCTTTTCTTGTCAAACACGGCCCACGATACCAGGCTGCTTTTACTCAGAGGAACATAGGTGAATGCCTGGCTTCCATGGGTCAGCACAAACGAGCTCGCGAATTGATCGAGAAGGCCGCCCAAATGTATGAGGAATTGAATATGACTGACGAAGCCAAAGAAACGAGAGCCATGATTTATAGGGTTGTATCCCCGTCCCAGAGGAACAGGGAGTCATAAAACAAAAACTTGCTGTTTAGACAAATTGCCAAACCGGTTTCATCAGATACTTTTCCAGGCCCACAGCAGATCCACGGTCTGGAAAACTGCAGATAAGTCTGACTTTAGAGTAGATTAGTTTAATAAATATTGTCATCCTATTCGACCCAAGGGATTGCCGATTTTTAAAAGAAAGCGCGAGAAACTAATCGTTTTGCGGCTGGAGGCATATTTTGGTTGACAAAAGTTTACAAACTGTTTTATCTTGTTCCCATGGAAAAAAAACTGAATATACAGAAGATCGGCCAATCCATGGATGAAAAGGGCTTAAACCAGGCCGGCTTTGCAAGAAAAGCATCAAGTTCGGCCTGGGTGAGGCGCCGTTGCGGTCTGGTTTTCACAGAATTATTCATTTTCACTCACATATGTTTAAAACAGTCTATTGATTTTTTATAAACTCACGCACATTTAACGCCTTCCATTCAAGCATAGGATGCTTTCTGATACGATCCCGCAGATCCTCATCGTCGGTTAATAAGTCGGGGACTATTTCCCCTTTTTCCAGCAATCGATCCAAAAATTCCATCTCCGCCGCCTTGAAAGGGAGCAAGACAGCCAATCCTTTACGACAGTCCTCGATGAGTCGTTTTCTAAAAGAAACGATGCTCATTGCTTCGGCACCTTTTGCCCGCAGCATCGGCAGAAGCTTTTGCTCGAAATCCCCTATTTCCAAACTAACTTCCTCTATGTCCACGGTTCGCCAATCCCGTCGGTTCATGGCGCCATAGAGGACAAACGCCAACCGCAGCCGTTCCGATTCAAGCGCGCCGCTGCGGAAAAGATGACTGCTGTCGAAGAGGTCTCTTGCCTGCCTCCGCGAAAACAGCGCCGCAAGTTTCCCTGCCGCGAGCTCGTGGATATCCAATATCTGAACATCCGTTGCCTGCCAGACGCCGACCGGCCGCGAGGCCATGACCATATGCGGCCACAATGAGACACGGAACACAAAGTTGACGTCTACCTCAAGGATGCCTCCCTGCCCGCTTGCACCCTGGTAACGAAGTTGCCATTTGCCGCCGGCATGCTCGCCGGGCATGCGCCTGACCGTAAATCCTTCCCGGGAGAATACTGCCTGCAGCGCCGTATCGACCTTGGGGCGCTCCAACAGCATGACCTCCCGATCAGACGCCCCCACGTAATTCAGATCGATGTCGATGGAAAGGCGGGGGACATCAAAGATAAAAAGGTTCAAAGCCGTACCGCCCTTCAGGGCCAGCCTTCCTTTCAGGAAAGGGTGACTTTGCAGGGCCCCAAGCAGATGTATCAGAAGGCCGACCTTTTCCAGAGTATCCATCCGAAAGCCGGTCGCCTCCGCCTGGGCCGTCAGCATTTCCGAGGATATTCTCACCTTGATTCCTCCCATGACCGACGCATGATTTCATCAGGAACAACCAGGTTCCAGGCGGAGACAAAGCGGCCGGATTTTCGGCGGCTTCGCTCCATATAGTGGGGCCGGAGCGGACGAAGGTCTTGGAAGGTCTTTAAATGAAAATCTTCAACCATCAAGGCTTCCCGGTGCTGTTCAAGAAAAAAACCAACTTTAGCGGCGGTGGTGGCGTTTCCCAGAAGCGAGGCGTACTCCGCTACTTTATCGAGATCGAAATACTCGATGGTCTCCAGAGACCGCCATATTTCTTCCCAGCTTCCCGACAGGTCGGGACGGTTCAGAACATCTACTATGGTCCGCTCCAGTCCGGTTATGTAGATTGTCATGCCCGAGCGTTCAACTTTCATCACGTCAAAAGATTCCGCCTTTTTTCGCATTAGGGCCTTCGGAAACTTTACCCCTTTGAACACAAGAGAACGAAAGTTTATGTGAGGGGTAGATTTCCTAACGAGACAAGTGAAATGTTCATACACCGAATAGGCTTTTCCGTGAGCTTCCAACGCAGTATGATAAGCCAGGATAGCGTCTTTCGACATCCGGCCGGCTATGAGAAACGGATCTATGGGGAAATTTTCCGGCGACGCCCCGGGGGGAACGGATGCATAGAGGCCGCGGCGGACCCGGACGATATTGCCTGCTTTTACATGGTAGGAAAGGAGAGATTCCCGGGTTCTTACGTTGTGTGTTCCATCGCGAGACAGAAATTCGGCAAAGTCATCGACGGTAAAAACAGGATATGTGCGAAAAAAGGCCCTCAGCTTCATTGTCGATATCTTTTGACAGTTATTCTGTTAACACGCAATTTTTTTACGTGTAAAAGAATATATTGTCAAGGAAATTGTTGGGAAAGTTCATTTAGACTTGATTAAAGTTGCCATAACTCGCGGTTTTTTTACGTGTTATAAATAGAAGCGTCAAGCATTTTCCGGACGGACCGTAAAAGCGAGGATTTCGACACTGACTTTCATGGTATCTTTTCATCCCCACAGAATATCAGCCGTCCTCAAAACCTGAGAAACGTCTGACTTTAGAGTAGATTAGTTTAATAATTATTGTCATCCTATTCGACCCAAGGGATTGCCGATTTTTAAAAGAAAGCGCGAGAAACTAATTGTTTTGAGGCTGAAGGCATATTTTGGTTGACAAAAGTTTACAAGCTGTTTTATCTTGTTCCCATGGAAAAAAAACTGAATATACAGAAGATCGGCCAATCCATGGATGAGAAGGGTTTAAATCAAGCAGGTCTTGCTCAAAGCCTAGGGGTTTCCAGAACCATCGTATCGGCCTGGTTCAAGGGCCGGAAGTTTCCCCGTCCGGAAAAGCTTCTGAAGCTTGGTTTGGAACTCGGATTGCCGTTTCAGGAACTTGTTGTAAAATCTGTTACCGCATCCGAGCCGATTGTGGCTTTTCGAAAAAAAGGTCGTCGTAAAACGACTGAGCTGCATATCGAAAACGCTAAAGAAATTGGGCAGTTGCTTGACGTATTGGCCCCCTATCTTCCTTTTGAAGGCCTGTTTCAGCCCCCTTCTCTAAAAACGCCCAAACTGGATTACAGCTATATCCAGGAAGCGGCAGAGGGCATAAGATCAGAAATTAAAGTGAAAGAAGGCGAACCCATCGCATTCGAACAAATGATCGGCAAACTGAATAATTTTGAGGTCGTTCTGATTCCGGTATTCCATGGGCGACGGGAGCATCATGAGAACGCCCTTCATATCTTTTTGCCGACCTCAAAAACCACCTGGATTTTTCTCAATCTGGACAGCAATCTCCACGATTTCAAATTCTGGATGGCCCATGAATTGGGGCATGTTCTATCACCATCGCTGACGGGGGATAGTGCGGAAGATTTCGCCGATATATTTGCCCAGGCCTTTCTTTTCCCTGAGATGCAGACCAAAAGGGCTTACCAGTCCTTAAATAACCTCCGCTCAACCCGATCGAGGATTAGTGAAATAATCAGCCTGGCAGACTCGCTTTCGATCTCTCCAATATCCGTTTATAAAGCGATTAATGAGTATGCAGCCGCTTCCGGATTGGTGGAATTGGACTTGGAACCTGATATTTACGCTGCGACTACAAACTTCAATAAAAACCATCCAAACGTAAGCGAGATCCTATTTGACGGAAAGCCTTGCAGCGCCACTGATTATATAAAGAAAACAAAAGAGCTTTTCGGCAGCCCTTTTTTTGAAGCACTTAGGGCATACCTTTCTGAAAATGAGAAATCAGGCGGATTCATTCAATCGATCCTGGATTGCTCGATACTTGATGCTAAAGTGATTCATGCTGAACTGATTCAATAAATGCCTACAAAAAATATTCTGCTGGACAGCAACGCCTATCTAAGACTCGCCAACAGTTTTCATCCGTTGCTGCATGAACCCTTTGGTAAAGATTGGTATGCGCTTTACCTCATTCCCGAATTTCAGAAAGAATTTGATAAGAACCCACGCCTTGCCAACAAATTCGGGTGGGCGAACCAACCCGAATACATAAAAAACAGAAAGCATCGTATCCGGACCACACGGTTTCAAATAGGTCAGATAAACTTAACTTTCTCTTATCTATGGCCTCATAATATCAGTGAAGGTCTTGGTGCATCCCGGATTGATGTTCGGGCACTGGCCTATGGCGATGCTCTAGAAATTCCGGTGGTCACCGACGATGTTCAAATGAGAGAACTGGGTATCACTTTTGGGATCGAAGTGTGGAGTCTTCTGGATCTTTTAAAGATCATGTACAAGTCCAAACGGATTGAGTTTAGCGACATTAAAACGTTGCTAAATTACCTCCAATATATGAAAGATTGGCCATTCCCTTCCTTCGAAAAAGACGCCAAAAAGGTTTTCGGAGATCTATAATTCATTTATGATCACCATAGCGCCTCTGGAATAGATGAGAGAAGTTACGGGGTAGTAGTGTTTATCAAGGAATCCTTGCCCTGCTGTCGTCCGGGAGGGGCGGGCATCAAACGGGCTGTGAGGTCTGGCCGGAGGACAATTCGGTTTTAAGGCTGTGAGCCGAGCAAAAATTTTTAACCCGCTAAAATTAACAAGGGGAGATAAGAATCTCTTATCTCCCCCTGATCTGTTTTACGCACTGCTTGAAATGTATAATTTCAGGCGGTTATTCTATTTTTTCTTATTATCGCCGGTGGCGGCGCCATGGAGTTTAATCTCAACCTTTTCGGTGAGACCCTGGTAATATTCCCGCAGAATGACAAGGACTTCGTCCCGACCGAAATGATCCGGCACTTCGCCGCCTTCCGACAGCATTTTGCGGAGCATGGTGCCGCTCAAAAGAACGCGGTCCTCTTTAGCGTGGGGACAGGTTCGCAATGAGGCCATTCCATCGCATTTGAAGCAGTAGAAGGTCCAGTCGATTTTCAGCGGGGTGCACAGCAGGGCTTTCCCATTTTCTTTGGGCTGGGGAATCTTGTCGAAAATGGTCTGGGCTTCAAACATGCCGTAGAAATCACCCACGCCGGCATGGTCGCGGCCGATGATCATGCGGGAGCAACCGTAGTTCTGGCGGAAAGTTGCATGCAGCAACGCTTCCCGGGGACCGGCGTAGCGCATATCCAGAGGATATCCGCCCTGCACAACGTTTTGTTCAACAAAGTAATGTTTTACCAGGGCGTCGATGCAGCGGACCCGCACATCGGCCGGTATGTCGCCGGGTTTGAGGTTGCCCACCAGCGAATGGATATAGACGCCGTCGCAGACTTCAACGGCGATCTTGCACAGATATTCGTGGGACCGGTGCATGGGGTTTCTGAGCTGCAGCGCAGCCACTTCGCTCCAGCCCCTGCTGTCGAAGATTTTGCGGGATTCTTCCGGACGCATGTAAACTCCGGCATACTTTTTGGGATATTCCCCTTCACTTAACACTTTTACCGGGCCGGCCAGGTTGAAGTCTTTTTGCTGCATGACCATCTGGACTCCCGGGTGTTCTTTCCCGGCTATTTTCCAGAAATCTTCAGTGGTTTTGGTTCCTTCGCCCATGTATATTTTTTCACATTCAAACTTTTTGTCGGCAGCGGTCATTTCATACTTTTCGGTCACTTTCATGGTGGCTATGAACTCTTTGCCCTCGGGATCGAACAGCGCGATTTCCTCTCCGACCTTAATGGCAGTGGCCTCTTCTTTTGAGACCGAAAAAGTTACCGGGATGGGCCAAAAGATCCCGTCCGCCAACAGGTAGCTTTCACAAACGCCCTTCCAGTCGGCTTTATTCATAAATCCGGTCAACGGGCTGAAACCGCCGATTCCCATCATGATCAGATCGCCCTTTTCACGCGGGGAAACCGTGATTTTTTTAAGACCGGCCGCTTTTTTCTTTTCAGCTTCCAGCGCTGCGCCTTCCAGCAGGCAGCAGTTGAGGCCTTTTCCGCCATGCGGTGGAACTAAATTTGACATTTCTTTTCCTCCTTTTATGAGTTGTTACAACCAATGGCAAACAGCCATAAAAATTCATTTAAGCGAAAGTTCTGATTATTAAGTATAGAGTGTTTTGTCAAGATTAATTCGGTTTTGACGGAAGGATGGCGCTAAATCGGAAGGGTTTTTGAAAAAACCGACTTGCCAATGATGTTGCAGCCGTGATAGCATACTGGTCATTTGAAACAGAAAAAGCGGTCTTTTCGACTCTTTTTCCGCACGTATCATTGCGGCGAATAAAAATGGAATCCTACCGACTTGAAAATATTCATGTGATTCCCGAAAAAAAGGGTTTCCAGGAATTTTCCAAGGTCAGCTACCCCATACGCTACGGCCGCTTTTCGGAAATTCAAACCCCGGATTACACCTTTCAATTTAATTTGAACGGTGAAATCAAGTTTATTCAGGGGCGTGGGCAAAACTGGCCGCATCCCGGCGAATGGTTGAAACGAACCATCGGAAACGACTGGCTCTATTATTCGGCCGGCAGTTATAACGGTATTATTGATATTATCGGTGAATATTATTATCCTTGTCTGCCATACCCGAGCAATTCCCTGTTCAATGGTTATGGGATTGACACGGCTATAAAAAATGATGCCATTCACGCCTGGGCCAGTCTGCAATCGAACCTTAGCATGCGGGTCTCAGCCAGTCGTTCCAACAATTTAAATGAATGCCTGGCACGCATTGCTCAAAACGACATCGGGACGCTTCAGCACCGCTCAAATCAATATCCCGACCTGATCAACGGACACATCACGGTCTTGCCGCCGGATTCCCGCCATGTCGATTACGAAACCATACCGGTGATTATCGCCGATGGTTGCCTTTACCATTGCGGTTTCTGCCGGGTGAAATCCGCAGGGGGTTTTATGCCCCGTAGCCGCGCGGATATCCTTGAACAGATAGAGCAGTTAAAAAAATTTTATGGACGTGATATCTATAATTACAATTCGGTTTTTTTAGGCCAGCATGACACGCTCATGACGGAAACAGCGCTGATTGAATTCACAGCGCTGAAAGCACACCAACTATTTGAATTTGAACATTCCAACCTGAAAAACCCCAGCCTCTTTCTGTTCGGCAGCGTGGATTCTCTGCTGGGTTCCGATGAATCAAAATTTAGTGCGTTAAACCGGCTGCCGTTTAAGACTTACCTGAATCTGGGGCTTGAATCGGTTGATCCAGAGACATTGGATGTTTTGAAAAAGCCGATAACCAGCGAAAAGGTTAAAGACGCTTTTATCAGAACGATCGAGCTCAACAAAAAATATGAACGGGTTGAAATAAGTGTCAATTTTGTCCTGGGGGAAGGCCTTGCTATCGGTCATTTACCTTCACTGCTGGATCTGGTTCGAAACAGCCTTGATCGTTTTTACAGCAAAGGGGCGGTCTATCTGTCCCCCTTAATCGGAAGCAACAACAAGAAAGAACTGCTCAGGCAATTTTATAGGGTGAAAACGATGAGCCGGTTTCCTGTTTATATTTATCTGATACAAAGGCTTTAACGGATAGGGAGATCCCTGCAAAACACTCCCTTTCGCTCAATTTCGGTGTCAAGTTCAAATATTAACCCAAAACCGGGGAGGTGACTTATGACGGGGAAAGAAAAGAGTTATTTCACGGCACTTTATGAGGTAGCCAAAGTGGTTAATGCCTCGCTTTCACCTGCGCGGGTCATGGAGGAGATTGTGGCGTGTGTGGCGGCGACCATGAAAGTCAAGGCCTGTTCATTAAGACTGATGGATTCACGCCGGAAACGATTGCTGATGGGCGCCCATTTCGGGCTGTCGGACGGCTACATCCGCAAGGGCCCGGTGGTAATCGAGGAAAGCGGTCTGGATAAAAAGGCGCTGAAGGGAAAATCCGTCCTGCTCAAGAATGCCCAAACAGACAAAAATTTTCAATACCGGGACAAGGCCCGGTCGGAGGGGATCAAATCGGTCTTGGTGGTTCCATTGATGGTAGAAAAAAAAGCCATCGGTGTCCTGCGGGTTTATACGGATAAAGAAAAAACATTCAAGGAAGATGAAATCCAGTTTCTGGAAGTGGTGGCGAATCTAAGCGCGATTGCCCTGGAAAATGCCCGGCTCCACCAGGCCCTGCGCAATGATTACGATTTGCTGGTTGCTCACAAATATCGTTTGGATGACAATTAAAAGGAGGTGAATCATGGTCCGAATCGGCATCAACGGCTTTGGCCGTATCGGGCGGCAGGTGCTTAAGGCTGTCATGGAGCGGCACCCTAAAACCCTTGAAGTTGTGGCCATCAATGATCTTTTTGATGTTAAAACCAACGCCAACCTCTTTAAGTATGATACCAACTACGGCCGTTTCCCCGGAGAGGTAAAGACCGGTGAAAATTTTATAGAAATAAACGGCCGGACTGTAAAGAGTTTTTCTCTGCGAGACCCGGTGGAAATCCCATGGGATGAGGAAGGCGTGGATATTGTTATAGAAAGCACCGGCCTCTTTACAACCGGGCCGAAGGCGGCGGCGCATCTCGAGGCCGGCGCCAAGAAGGTCATCATTTCGGCTCCGGCAAAGGAAGAGGACATCACCGTGGTGATGGGGGTGAATCATAAAAATTACAAACCGAAAGAACACCATATTGTTTCGAACGCATCGTGTACCACCAACTGTCTGGCGCCGCCGGCCCTGGTGGTTCACCGGGCTTTTGGAATTGAAAAGGCGCTCATGACCACCGTGCATTCCTATACCGCGGATCAACGCTTGATGGATTTGGCGCACAGGGATCCCCGCCGGGCCCGGGCCGCGGCGCTTAATATAATTCCCACTACTACCGGAGCCGCCAAGGCGGTGGCGCTGGTCATTCCGGAATTGGCCGGACGTTTTGACGGATACTCCCTGCGGGTGCCGACGCCGACGGTTTCTGTGGTTGATTTTGTGGCCCTGCTTCAAAAACCCGCCGACACCGAGGCGCTTCGGACGGAACTTAAAAAAGCGGCGGCGGCGGACCTTAAAGGGATTATGGCCTGCGAAGACGAACGACTGGTGTCCATGGACTTTAAAGGCGATTCAAATTCATCCATCGTTGATACGGAATTTACGCTGGTGCTGCAGAAAAATATGGCCAAGGTGGTGGCCTGGTATGACAACGAATGGGGCTATTCCTGCCGGGTGGCCGACCTTGCAGCTTACATGGTGGGAAAGGGGTTATAGACGACGAGGCGGCAGCTTTCGGTATTCCCGACCTGTCGGGTCGTAGCTGAAAGCGACGCCCGAAGGGTAAGTAAAACGGAGAGGTTTTTTAACATGGCATTTCTTTGATAAAAGCGTTATGCAATTGTACTTGCACTGTAAAATAGACTGTTAAAATAAATCGTTATTACGGTTCTCCATTTTGCTTGCGATCAATTAGGGTTTTACATTTGAAGACTACGGCGTTATAATGAATATACTTTTTATCTGTACGGCCAATATCAGCAGAAGTTTTCTGGCTGAGATGCTCCTCAGGCATGAAATCGATAAGCACAATATTAAGAATGTTTTCGTTTCGTCGGCCGGGATGGATGCTGCGCCGGGATATCCCCCGGATTCGAAGATGACCGAATATCTTTCAAAACAGAATATAAGGGCTGCCGACCATGCTTCCCGCCAGGTTCGACAGGAGGATGTTGACGGCGCCGACCGTATTTTTGTGATGGAGAGAAAACAGGCCGATGAAATCATCCGGCACTGGCCCCAGGCAGCGGAAAAGGTAACGCTTATGGGAAGCCATGTTTCCGATGATTATGCGGCGGATGACATCATGGACCCTTATGGGCGTTCGCCGTATCATTACCGGCTGGCGCAGTCTCAGATTTCTTTGGCGATAGAAAGGATTGTTCAAAATCTGAAACGGCTCCGGGGAAACTGACCCCGGCGCCAAGGAACTCTGCCATGCCGGATGGGTGGCCGGGTAATGGATTCAACCCCAAATTCAGAAATTCATTCAGGAGCAAAGGAAGTTTTCATGCTGACCGAAAAAGAAAAGCTGGACAGTTTAACCCGTCTGGGTGTTGAGCTCAATCAGGTGAACGACCTGGATATTTTAATGGAACGGGTTCTGACCGAAGCCAGGCATTTTGTAAACGCCGATGCCGGTTCGATCTATATCCGGGATGAGAACTCACTGCAGTTTACATACACCCAGAATGATTCGCTCCAAAAGAAGCTGCCGTCCGGAGAAAAACTGATATATTCCACTTTTTCCATTCCCGTTGATAAAAAAACCATCGCCGGCTATGTCGCTGCCACAGGAGAAACTTTAAATCTGCCTGATGCCTATAAGCTTGAGGCGACCTGTCCCTACCAGTTCAACAAAAAATTCGATGAAGCTTCCGGCTACATGACACGGTCCATCCTGACGCTTCCTTTAAATACGCCGAACAAAAAAATTTTAGGCGTTTTGCAGATTATCAACGCCCAGGACAAAGAGGGGCGGTTTGTTCCTTTTTCCGAAAACGATGAACGCATGATGCTTCATTTTGCCGGAATTGCCGCCGTTGCGCTGGAGCGGGCCCAGTTGACCCGTTCGATCCTGCTGCGGATGATTCGAATGGCAGAGCTGCGCGATCCCAAAGAGACGGGGGCCCATGTGAATCGCGTGGCCGGCTATACGGTCGAAATATATGAGCAGTGGGCCCGCAGGCATCAGCTGGCTCAAAAAGAGATCGATAGAAACCGGGATATTCTCCGGATGGCCGCCATCCTTCATGATGTCGGCAAGGTCGCCATATCCGATCAGATTTTAAAAAAGCCGGCCCAGTTGAGCGACGCCGAGTTTGAAACGATGAAGCAGCATACGGTTATCGGGGCCCGTCTGTTTTTAGACCGCCAGTCGGGCTTTGATGAGGCGGCCGGACTGGTTGCCCTTAATCACCATGAGCGCTGGGACGGCAAGGGGTACCCCGGACATGTGAATGTACTGACCGGGGCTGCGCTGGACGGCTTCAGCATGCCCAGCGGGATACCGCTGGGGAAAAAGGGGGAGGATATCCCGCTTTTTGGCCGGATTGTTGCGCTTGCAGATGTTTTCGACGCACTATCCTCCAAACGGAGCTATAAAGAAGCGTGGGACGAATCCCGGATCTTTTCCGCCATTGAAGCGGACGCCGGTAAACACTTTGATCCGGAGATTGTCGAAATATTTTTCTCACGTATTGATATGATTCGTTCTATCCAAAAACGGTATAGCGGTGATTAAGGGGATCACTATAGGAGAAAATTATCATGTTTCAAATAGCGGATGAGCATACTTTTGAAGACGGCCAGACGATTTGGGAAGAAGGGAGTTTCGGAGACTGGATTTATTTAATCCAGACTGGAAAAGTGGAACTTTCCAAAAAAGTGCGGGGCGAAAAAGTGGTCATCGATACGTTGAGGGTGGATGATATTCTTGGAGAAATGGGATACATCATTCAGAGTCCGCGAATTTTCACGGCACTGGCGATCGGGAAGACAACGCTGGGGATTGTCGACCGTGATTTTTTGGACCAGGAATACAACCGCCTTTCGGACGATATTAAGTTAATCATGCGCAGTCTTGCCCTGCGGCTCAATAAAGCGTCTGAAAATGTAAATTTCGGTAGAAAATCTCCGCGAATAACCAAAATCCTTTCCCTTGTTTTCAAGAGCAGAGAAAGTTTGATTAATGCCTTTACCGGCAACGCAAGCGATAACGGACTATTGATAAAAACATCCAAACCGCTGCCAAAAGGAGAAAAATTTTCCCTCAGGCTGCAGCTGCCGGACAATCCGGATCCGCTCAATATCGACTGTGAGGTCGCCTGGAGCCGCACTCAGTCCGACGACCCGGTGCAACGGCCGCCGGGCATGGGCGTAAAGTTCATTCAAATCAGCAGCGCAGATAAAATGAGATTGGATCAGGAGCTTAAAAAGGATATCCCTGGGACCAAGTCTTGAAACCGTCGTAACCGTGTTAACGAAGAAAGCCATAATCACCTAAACAGAATGGCACCGCCGGCTTTCTGATAGGGCAGCTGATGTCTATATAATCATGCGTGCATAAGCAACTTCATGCTATGTTATAAATATCGACTGATATTCCGGTGGCGGTGGTTTCAGGCTGGCCACGTTTAAGGGGCTGATATGCTCAGGGTTAAAGATATTATGACTAGGCGGTTGATTACCGTTTCCCCGGAAACGGAAATCACCCGGGCAGCCGGACTGTTGCTGGAAAATCGAATCAATGGCATGCCGGTTGTGGATGAAGCCGGCCGGCTGGTGGGCATATTGTGTCAGAGCGATCTGATTTCTCAACAAAAAAAACTGCCGATACAGTCGTTGTTTTCGTTTCTGGATGGATACATCCCCCTGGACTCTCCAAAACAGATCGAGAAGCAGACCCGTAAAATTGCGGCCACCACCGTGGCCCATGCCATGACGCCGGATCCGGTGTTCGTCGACCCGGAAACGAGCATACAGGCGGTGGCGGCGCTCATGGTGGATAAAAACTTCCATACGCTGCCGGTGGTGCAGGAAGCCAAACTGGTGGGGGTCGTTGGAAAAGAAGATGTTTTAAAAACCCTCCTATAGGTGTCGTATGAATCTTTATCACCTCTTGCAGCAGCGCGCGGCTGACAACCGGCCGGTTCGGGTAGGGGTCATCGGGGCCGGCAAATTCAGCACCATGTTTTTATCCCAGGCCCGGCTGACGCCGGGAATGCAGATTGTCGGAATCGCGGAGCTGGATATCCAAAGGGCCCGGCAGGCCTGCTCACGGGCGGGCTGGTCCCCGGAATCGCTCAGCATTGAAACGACATCGGCCGGAATCAATGATGCGGCCCGTCATAACAAATCAGCCCTGACGGAAAACGCTCATGCGCTCATCGATGCGGATCTGGATGTTATCGTAGAAATCACCGGCGTTCCCGAAGCCGGCGCCCGGCATGCCTGCAGCAGCCTGGCGGCCGGAAAACATGTCGTCATGGTGAATGTCGAGGCCGATTCTCTGCTGGGTCCAGCCATCAGCCAAAAAGCCATGGCGGCCGGCCGGGTATATTCAATGGCATATGGTGACCAACCCGCACTTATCGCAGAGCAGGTCGACTGGGCGCGGGCGGTGGGGATGGAAGTCGTCTGTACCGGCAAGGGGACCCGCTATCAGCCGGCCTTTCACTATTCAACTCCGGATACGGTTTGGGGGTATTATGGCTTTTCCGAGGAGCAGGTGGCCTCCGGAGATTATAATGCCCAGATGTTCAATTCGTTTTTGGATGGTACCAAGTCGGCCATCGAAATGTGCGCTGTGGCAAATGCCTGCGGCCTCAAACCACAGCCGAAAGGGCTGCAGTTTCCTTCGGTGGGGGTAAAGGCGCTTCCGGAAATACTGAAGCCAAAAGCCCAAGGCGGTATCCTGGCACACAGCGGGACCGTCGAGGTCGTTGCCAGCGAGAACCGGGACGGCAGCGCGGTGACGGGTGATCTTCGCTGGGGAGTGTATGTGGTTTTCAAGGCGCCGACCGCATATGTCCGGCGTTGTTTTGCAGAGTATGGACTATGCACCGATACAAGCGGTGAATATGCCGCTCTGTATCGACCGTATCACCTGATCGGCCTTGAACTGGGAATCAGCGTTGCATCAGCGGTATTGCGCGGGGAACCGACCGGGTCTGCCAGGGAATTTAACGCGGATGTGGCCGCGGTTGCTAAAAAGGATCTGAATCCGGGGGACGTGCTTGACGGGGAAGGCGGCTATACCGTTTTCGGGAGACTGGTACGGTCAGGGGAAAGCCTAAAAGGGGCTTATCTGCCGATGGGGCTGACCGGAAATGCCAAAATTATTAAAACTGCCGCCAAAGATTCGATCCTGACATACGATCACGTTAAGCTGGACCAGAACCTTTTTTCTTATAAACTTAGAAAGTCGCTGGAGGAAACGTCTAAATAGAAATAATCGCAACGCTATTAAGGCGATTTAGACTCCTGTAAAAAAGAATGGTCATCTGCGCTTAAATTTCTTTTCTGACAACCGACCCGCCCCGGCACAATCAATGTGTCCTTATCCATACGATACCCGCAATAGCAAAAAAACAGAATTTACCCTATCGATCCACGATTGCGCACCCGCCAAATACGGAAATGATTGAGGCTGTATAATTTAACATACAGGGTTGTGTGGTTTTATGGGCGGAACGCAACCTGAAAATGTGAATAAAAATCTTCAACTATCTGAAATGTTGTTAAAATATTAAACCCAAGGGATTGGCATTGATTTTGCTGTATATAAAATTGAACACAGATCTACATGTAATAACGGATTTTAACAGCGTAAACAGTCGCTTATCAGGTGCCCGGGGTAATGGAAAGAAAAACAGCATTACCGTAGAAAGACTGCCGGCGCTAAAATTTAACAAGAGGAGCGTAAACATGAGAGTAGACAATTGCAGAATATATCCAAGCTACAATATAAAGGTTAATGCCAAGGCGGTTACCGCTAACCGGACCGTGCCGTCGATCGCAACGGAAATCTCAGCGGATCGGGTCAGCATTCAGACCGACCGGCCAATTATGCCCACCACGCCCATAAACATTTGCATTCAGCTTGAGGAAGACATTCAGCTACAGGGAAATGTGGTCTGGGTTTTGGATACCCAGACGGACAAAGGTGAACATTATTATCTTGCCGGGATTCGTACAGACGCCATCATCCACCCAAAGGTAAAAGCCATCGGTCGTGCCGAAAAAGCAAGGCTGTTGCAGGAGATGCTGTATGAGATTATGGAGCGGTGCAACAATTAAGGATCTGATTTTATATTTCCCTTTGGTTCCGTTTTTTATGCCGCCACAATAGCCGCGATATTTTTTGCTTGACCCGCCCCGCTTGTTTTCTATACGTCTAACCAATGCCCAAAAGCGTCCGTCAACGACTGTTACCTTTTTTAGACTGGATGAAGGGATACCAGGCATCTACTTTCCAAAGCGATGCCCTTGCCGGTTTGACGGTTGCGGTCGTGTTGATACCCCAGGCAATGGCTTACGCCATGCTGGCCGGGATGCCGCCTGTTTATGGCCTTTATGCCGCCGCCATTACCCCCATGGTGGCGGCGCTGTGGGGCAGTCTGCGTCAGCTTTCCACGGGCCCGATTGCTATTATGAGTCTGCTGGTGCTGACAACCTTATCCCCTGTCGCCGAACCCGGGAGCTCAGCGTTTATCGAGCTGGCTTTTGTGCTGGCCTTTATGGTGGGCGTGCTTTATTTGGGAATCGGGATCTTCGGTCTGGGCGTGGTCATGTATTTTATTTCCCACTCGGCTGTAAAGGGTTTTACGTCGGCGGCCGCCCTTATCATTATCGCAACCCAGCTGCCCCATTTTCTGGGGGTTCCGGTTCCCCGCGATGAGTATATATTTCCCATGCTGGTGGACCTTTTCAAAAGCTTGCCGTCGCTTCATTTGCCGACATTGGCTATCGGCCTGCTGTCGGTTGTAATTATATACAGCATTAAAAAGTATAGAGAAAACTGGCCAACCGGCCTGATCGCACTGGTGATTTCATCAGGCCTGCTGGTGCTATTTGAATTGCATGAAAAGGGCATTGCCATCGTTGGCAAAAGCCCGGGGGGCTTGCCAAGCCTGAAGATGCCGTCGCTGGACATTGAAATCATCAGTTCGCTGCTGGGGCCTGCGGTTGTGATTGCACTGGTAAGTTTTGCGGAAACCTATTCAGTCGGCAAGGCCATTTCGGCCGAAACAAAGCAAAAAGTCGATGTTGATCAGGAGTTTATCGGCCAGGGATTGGCAAATTTAGTCGCTTCTTTTTTCCAGGGATATCCGGTCAGCGGTTCTTTTTCGCGAACGGCCATCAATTTTGCGGCAGGGGCTAAAACCGGAATGTCCAGTGTGGTCGCGAGTCTCAGCGTCATTGTGGCGCTCATGTTCTTGACCCCTCTTTTAACCTACATTCCCCGGGCGGCATTGGCTGCCCTGGTGATGAGTGCGGTTCTGATGTTATTTCATCCCCGAGAGGTGTTCAGCCTCTGGAAGATGAATCGTCATGACGGCATTGTGGCATTGAGTGTGTTTATTCTGGCATTATTGGCCAAACCCGACTACGCGCTGTTGATCGGCGTGTTGATCTCGTTGATGTTTTTCCTATGGAAGACGATGCATCCACGCATTGTCCGGGTTTCCAAAGATCCCGAATTGAACATGTTTATCAATGCGGACGAATATCATAAGCCCAGTTGTCCGCAAATATTGCAGCTACGGTCGGACAATGCGATTTATTTTGCCAATGCGGAATATACAATTGAACATATTGTCGAGCGATTGGACGAACATACCACCCCGATAAAATTTCTACTGCTGGACTTTCAGGCAGTCGGGTTTATTGATATCACCGGCGTTGACGAATTGCGTGTTTTATCCGATGAATTAAAAATCCGGGGTGTCTGTTTGGTGTTCATGAGTGTGCGCCTGCCGGTCAAGAAGGTTTTTGAAAGTTCCGGTTTCTTAGTTCAGTTAAATTCAGAGTACCTGCTTGTTAACCGTGGCGAAGCGATTGCCTTGCTGTTCCGGCAAATCGATCATGGTTATTGTAAAAATGTTTGTCCCCACCGGCTCTTCAATGAATGTTCCACAGTAAAATAGCGCGGCTTGACTCCCCGGAGCTTGATCGTATGCCGGCGGCAGGCGTGCCCGGCAGCAGGACCCGCCCTAGTATTTTCTTGATTATTCTGCGGGGCTTGTGTATCCGAATAAGTCAACAACGGGGCATATAATATGGAGCGTTTGGATCCGGAGAACAGCTTTTTGAAGTGGATACGGAAGCAGGTTCAATTTTTTTTTCAAAAATTCTCCCTGACATCCAGTCTCTTTTTAAAAAACGAGCTGATATATCATGCTGCTGCTACGGCGTTTTTCTTTCTGCTGTCGATTATCCCTATCTTCTTATTGCTGCTGCTGACCTTTAATAAGTACCTGGCGTCCTTTCCGAATATTTCAGATGAATTCTTCGCGTTTCTGAAAAATATAAATTCAAATATCGACAAAGATTTCCTGGTCCGAATTGGATTGCTTAATGTCAAGGCCAAGGTGGCGGGTGTCATCGGTCTTCTAAATCTTTTATGGGCCGGTTGCTGGATTTTAACCGCCATTCAAAAGGGGCTCGAAATTGTTTTCAAGTCTCAAAAAATACGTACAACACTTGTCATGAACGTTTTGTCTTTGCTGGCCCTGACCGTGATGCTCGGCCTGGCCTTTGTTGTGGCGGTACTCAGCATCAGTCTGAATTTTTTTCAGGCAATGATGGCCGACAACTTTTTTGTCCTGAGCCTGATCAGCTCCTTTATGCCGGTCATCAGAAACTTGCTCCCGTTTTTATCGATTTTGCTGTTGATTTTTCTATCCTACCGGTTTGTGCCGGGAACAAAACCAACTACGTTATCAAGTTTGAAGGGGGCCTTGTGGTGCGCCCTCGCGGTTATCCTGCTTCATTTATTAATGGCCAGATTTTTAAGCGTCACGCGCTTTAATATCATTTACGGCGTATTGGGCTCCCTGATTCTGATGCTGCTGTGGGTGCATTTTACATTTGTGCTGTATTTTTTCTTCGCAGAATATACATATGTTTCCGACAACATCGACTCCCTTACCATCGGCCGGATGGTTCTCTTCCGGTCGCAGCCTGATATCAAGGGGAAAATAATTGAAAGATTTCTGTTCAAGCATCCGAAGCGGGTTTTTGAAAAATATGCCCGTCATTATCAGGCCGGAGAAATCATTTTCAGAGAGGGTGACGATACGACGGATATCTTTTATGTTTACCGCGGTAGCATAAGTGTCCATCGCGGAACCGAAGAACCCCAACAACTGTTTGCCATCATGGAAACCGGTGAAGTTTTTGGTGAAATGGCGTATCTGCTCAATGAAAAGAGAATGGCAACAGCCACAAGCGAGACGGAATCCATTGTTTTGATTATATCTGCCGATATTTTTGAAGAACTGCTTCAAGTCAACCAGCCTTTTTCCCGGGATATTATTCAGCAGCTGAGCAATCGGCTCAGAAAAATTCACCTGCCGGAAAAACCGTAAGTAAAAATACCTGCCGACGGATCAGGGCTTTCGATTAAAACACAATATATAGCGTTAACTATTTCTTGACACACAAGACAAATTGAGCTAACATTCCCGCCTAACACAGTTTTGTTAACAGGGACCGGGGTGAATGCGTAAAAAGAAAACAGCTATCTGAATGGCCGGTTGCTATAAGCTTTCCGGAAAGGAATATACCGTGACCATTTTAAATGAATTTGTCGAACGCAGAAGACTCAAGCGTTTCAAGGTCAAGGAAGGCGCTTTTGCGGCACTCATGCCCGATTCCAACAAACTGGGCCAAATTCTGGATCTGGGAAAGGGCGGTTTGTCTTTCCTGTACATTGACACGGGTGAGGCGGCAGATGGATCCACAGCGCTTGATATCTATGTGGCCGGCAACGGATTTTATCTGTCTAACCTTCCCGTTACAATCGTTTCCGATATCCGTGTCCCTAATAAAATCCCCATTAATCCCATCGTCATGCGGCGGCAGGGCGTTCAGTTCGGTGAAATGACGCAGGAACAGACGCGTTCGCTTGAATCTTTTATGCAGCAGTATGCCACAGGGGAAGCCTAAAAAAGTATGCGGGCAGGCATCCCGTCTTTCATTTTAAAAAATTTTCTATTATTTCACCTTTCTTAATCAAAATACCGATTTCATTATAAATATTTTTATAACCCACCATCAATTTTTCCAATTTATTATATACCGGATCGTCCCTTTCCAAGGTTTTTTCACATTTTCGTAAAATTTCCATCCCTTGTCTCAAGTGTTCGGATAACTCTGTGAATATTTCAATACGGCGCTTATGTTTTTCCTTTTCAATGCCAATGACCGGAAGAAGACGCTGAATCGAATATTCCACCAGCACATCCCGTGGCGTGTTAAATTCTTTAGAAATTTTATCAAGCGAAAATAAACTCTTACGACTTATAACATACGTTTTTTGGATACGATGTTTGGACATCATGTCATCGGAATCAATTTCCATTGCAATGGTATTTAATGCCCGTCTGTCCTCAATCAAGTGGTCAAATAGTGACTTTTGCTTGATTCCCAAATGAACGGAAACAATACTGATGGCCTCAATTGATTGCGGGGTTAACTTAAAGGTGGCGCGAACGGATTGGCGGCTTCGTAAGGCTGCGGCTGTGGTATCTGGTAATGGCATAGGGTTGTTCTTTGTTTGATTCCCGTTTTCGGCCATGCCCCCTCCTTGGCTTTAATATTATGGTAATCATCTGTTTTTAATTAATATAATTTCGGATGATGCAATTCAGCACTTTGTATTCAACAGGGAAAGATAACCATATTACTATTAGATTAATTATATAAAAAGTTATGAACAATATATTGACAAAATTATATTGATACTTAACATATAAATGAAAAAATGGAAACAGTTATAAAGAGCAACCATTAACATTAATGAACTTAACGATAGGAGGTAAAATATGAATATTGTAAGATGGAATCCAGTAGGTGATATGTATTCGGCAAGGAATCACATCAATTCATTGTTTGAAGACTTTTTCTATCCGATGGGTCGGCGGGAAAGTGATTCGAGCTTGTGGGGCTGGAACCCGGTGGCAGATGCCTATGACAGGGTTGACCATTTTGTCATCAAAGCCGAACTTCCCGGTGTTGACAAAAAGGATATCGTTATTGACGTGAAAGACGGAGTTCTGACCCTAAAGGGCGAACGCTCCTATGATAACGAGGTAACAGACGATAAGTATTACCGTAAAGAAAGGTCGTACGGCAAATTTGAAAGATCATTTGCATTGCCGGTTAATGTTGATGCGGATAAAATAAAGGCGGAATACAAAGATGGGGTTCTGGAAATTGAAATTCCGAAACCCGAAGAGCACAAGCCCAAAAAAATTATGATTCACTGATTTGACAGGTTAACCTGTGTTATGAAGTGAGTTGATTCCAGGGGGGTGGTTTAACAAAGCCACCCCCCTTTCCGTGTTGAATGATCCGGCCGCTTTCGGTCACGGCATAAAAATTCGGGCACCCAACAAATAGATGCCTGATATTATTCGGACCCATTCCCTATTTATGTGGTTTTTAACAGCGGGATATGATATAAGCCCGTAAAGTAAGAGCCGATAAAATGTTTCCTTGAAGACACAATTTTGCACAGAGAATCATGCGGCCCAAGACCCTTTAAGTCGTTGGCTCAAATATGATTGCTATCGCAAAAGTCTATTTGTTTGTCGCCTTGTTTGCTATCTTCCTGGTAGCCTATTTGTTATTGCCGATTTTCCCCGCAACCAGTGATTTGGCCCGTTTATTCGATATTTTTAATGACCCAACCGTTAACTTCGCCTTTCTGATTTTTTTATTTTTATTTATTTCTTTGGTGCTGACATTGCTTTTTCATGCCCTTTGCTGTCTGGTTAGGGGAAGAGATAAAGAGCGGGCCCAGATTGGGGATGTGCTGGTATCTGAAGGATTTATCGATCCGCAAGATCTACGGGAAGCGTTACAGGAACAGACCCGCAAATTGGGTGAAGTATTGGTTGGAGCGGGGCGTATTACTGCGGCGCAAAGAG
>JARGFK010000078.1 GCA_029211065.1 Desulfobacterales bacterium | reverse complement strand
ATGCACGAAGGCTTGGCATGTTTGCAGCAGATTACCAAAACGGGAAAACCACACCGAGCGGAAACTCCATAGCCCTTGTTCCGAGAACCGGGCAATGGATTGTAAAGTGTAGTATTTACCCCGGTGCGAATAGCTGCTCAGGTACTGCAAATCAAAGAGCTTTCGAAATACGGTGCAGCGAGCCGGGTTGCCCAGAGCTTGCCTAAGCTCGTCGAGAGTGGCGACTTTGTGTCGATCAAAGAATTGTATGAGGGCCTGCAGATGATATTTGGGTGTATTCATAATGAGACTATTAGCCTTTATGGTTGCAATTGTCAAGGCCAATATTCTCACTATGACAAGATTTCTGATTATTGTATGACTTTTATTTACAGGCGCTTTCATGCTTAAGTTGATATTTTTAAATTGATTTAGTTAGCCCTATTTAATGTTATTTAATAAATGAGTGGTCCCTTAGTCTGGGCCTTTCGTTTCCTGTAATCATTACAGATACTCCGCCATCGAAACCGTCCGGTCGCCGAGCATATTGACGTAACTTCCCATCTCGTTGTCGTACCAGCCGTATATGACCGCCTGGGTCAGGGGCACCCGCACAATTTTCTCGCGCAATGAAGAAATCAGGTCGGCATCGATTCCCAGCGCCTTTTCGAGGTCGATGGTTACTTCGGCCGTTCGGGTGTGGGTCTCGTGCCCCTCGACGATGGCAGCCGCTCTCGGCAGCCCGATGACATCACAGGACACATTCTGATTGTCGGAATAATGCAGGTAGCCGTTGGGGTCGCTTTCAGCCGCCTTTCGATAAACGGAATTGATGGTTTCCCGGCGGATCGGGTCCCCGGACAATTCCTCCTGGAGGTTCATCACCAGTATGATCAGCGAGCCGGTGGTTGTGGGAATACGAACGGATTCGGCAATAAATGCGATCTGCTTCATTTCCGGGATAACCAGCCCCAGGGCCTGGGCAGCCCCCGTGGTTGTCAGGATGATATTGTTCATAACGCTTCTGTTCTTCCTCAGATCCTTTGCACCCGCTTTCGGCAGACGGTCCAGCACTTCCTGGGAGCCGGTGACGGCATGAACCGTGGCCATGGACGCCGAAAGTATTTTCTTGGGTCCAAAATAATTGATCAGCGGTTTGATCATGTGGGCCAGGCAGGTCGTGGTGCAGGACGCGTTTGAAACGGTCTTATGACGGCGGGGGTCATAATCGTTGGCATTAATCCCCATCACCGTGGTCACCGCATCTTCCGGCATGGCCGCGCCCTTATCTTTGATCTTAAACGGCGCCGACGCGATTACCTTCTCGGCGCCGGCATCCAGATGCCCGCGCAAAGACCCTTTCGGCTCATCCGGCGGCAGGGTCGGGTCCAGAAACTGGCCGGTGGTATCCACCACCAGTTTGACGCCAACGTCCTTCCAGGCAATATCGGCCGGGTTTCTGGCAGACCGTAAAAAGCGGACCCGGACGCCGTCGATACGCATGCTGCCAGTTTTCTCGTCAAGATCGCTGATAACCGGCTTTGCCCGGCAGCCATGGAGATACGCCCCCAACCGGCCATAAGTTGAATCTCTTTCCACATAATGGGCCATATCCGCGAGGGAGGTGCCCGCACTTCGCCCGATATTTACCACCAGTTCCCCAAAATATTTACGCCCCACATGGTGCCAGACAGACATTTTGCCGATCCTGCCGAAACCGTTGATCCCCAGCGTTAATTCGCTTTCATGTGCGGACCGCTCTTCCATGTTCCTCCTTTCTTAGTCTGTTATTCCGCCTTCATCTTCAGCAACCCCTGATAGACAGTCCCCTGCTGCCCATCGATGCTGATGAAATCTCCTGTTTTCATTTTTTGGGCGCCGAAAACGCAGAGCTGCTCTTTTTCATGACAGATCAGGTTGCCGCAGCCCACCACGCACGTTTTTCCCAGCCGGTGCGCAACCACCGCGGCATGGGACGTCAAGCCGCCCCGGGCCGTTAAAAGTCCGTCGGCTGCAAAAATCTCGCGGATGTCGTCCGGAACCGTATCGCTCCGCAACAGTATCAGGGCCGTTGCGGGCTCCAGCCCTCTCCACTTGTCGATCTCATCCAGACTGAACACGATCCGCCCGCTCATGGCGCCGCCGCTGACGCCGATGCCGTGGCCTAAAAACTTTTGCTCGGCCGCCCCGTCCAAATCAAACGTAACATAATCCTTCCGTTCCCGGATGGCCATATCCCGCGTCTGGAGCAGGTACAGATGGTCGGCTGCCGGCGATTCAAACGTAAACTCCATCTCCTGGGGGCTCCATCCTTTTTCATAAATCAGATCATTGGCCCATTCTTCCAGCTTGTTGTAAATCTCCGGAAAGTGCGTTTCCAGGGTGATGTCGGTGTCTCTATTTTCGATCTCCTGCTGCATGACGGATACGGGCAACGTTTTCACCAGTCCGGAAACCACGTCTTCTCCCTGGTTTTCAAGGGTAAAATCGCCCCACAGCCTCAAACTGTCGCCGGGCCACCTGGGATTATGGGTAAAAATAACGCCGGTCCCGGACTGTTTGGAAATATTGCCGTAAACCATGGTCTGAATGGTCACCGCCGTGCCCCAATCGTCCGAAATCCCCATGATCTTGCGGTAGGCTTTGGCTTTGGACGAGTCCCAGGAATCCAGAACCTTTCCGATAATGACGTAAAGCTGCTCGTAGGGAGATTCCTCAATCACAATTCCGGTATCCTGAATCAGCGCCTTGTAGGCCAGCGCCACCTGTTTCATCTGCGCGCCGGTAAAGCTGCGCTTAAACGGGACCCCGAAGCGCTGTTTGAAATCGTCGATGATCGCGTCAAAATCATCTCGCTCAAGATCAAAGGCCATGCCGTAGCACTGGAGAAAGCGCCGATAATTATCCCAGGCAAACCATTCATTGTTGCTTTGGGCGGCAATGCCGGCGGCGATTTCCTCATTGATGCCCACATCCAGAAACGTATCCATCATCCCCGGTTGGGAAATGGACGAGCCGCTCCGGACTGAGAACAGCAGCGGGTTTTTGGGATCGCCGAAAGTTTTATGGGTTTTTTTATCCAGCGCGGCGATCTGCTGGGCGATCTGCTCTCTTAAATTCCGTTCCGCCGACTGGTACGCTTTGATGACATCGCGTGAACGAAACACCTCGGTGGTGATAATAAAGCCGGGGGGAACCGGCAGGCCGTATTGCTTCAGCTTGACCATGTTCAGGCCTTTGTTGCCCAGATGGATGATGCCGGAAACCCTGTTTTCGGTTTGGTCGATAGACGAAAGCGCGCTGCGGTGATCATAGAGCAGGAGGGTTTGCAGCTTGTCCTTTGGTACTTTTTCGGCTTGCAGAAAGAGGGTGTTGAGGATGCGGCTCAAAAACAGGTCCATCTGCTGAAGTCCCAGTGACAGGGCGATCCGCTCCCGGAAGAAAATCTCCGAAACCCGGTGCTTCACTTTTTCAGGATCTGCTTCGTGATCCCGGGGCAGATATTTTGGAAGTATCTGCTCCACCGGCAGGCGGGTAAGGATCCGGTCCAGATTGCGTTCATGGATGTTATTGAAATAATCGTTGATGATATTTTTTACCGCCTGGGCGAACCCTTTGAAAATATCCAGATACTGGGTAAAGGTGAACCCCCTGACCTCCAGGGAGTGGACCAGAAAGTCGAGCTGCCGCTCAATTTCATCCGACGATATGCCGTCGAGCTTCAACGCTTTATTGAACAGTTTCAAGCGCTCATAAACCTGAAAAAAAGTCGCTTTGGTGATCAAACCAAGATCGATGCTGTCCACCAGCTCTTCAAAAAGAACATTGATAAGGGCTTCAATCCGGAAGGTCAGTCCCAGGGCATCAAATTTTATTTCATGATAGCTGCCGTACATGGACGGGATATCAACGGTAAAATGCCGCTTTTTATAAATATCTTCCCGGATTTCGAAAGTCTCGACAGACAGGATGGTTTTTTTCAGAATCTCCAGATATTCCAGCAGGCCTGAAATTTTCTTTTTGAGGTCTTTTTCAGCCAGAGCCTCTTTTAACCGAATTAAATCCGGGAAGGCTTCAGCCCTTAGCTGGGCCATATAGTGCTCCATCCCGCCGGCGTCAAGGCTGTATTTCTGTTGCAGCAGCCTGTAGAAAGAAATGGCCAGGTTAACCCTTTCCAAATCCTTTCCGCTGCCATCCGTAAACCCTTTCAGCAGATCGTCGATATTCCGGGACTTGTCCGTCAGAAAATCCCCGGGGATGGCGACGCCTTTTTCCGTCAGGCTTTTCAGCACCCTGTGGACGCCGTCAATGAAAGGGCCGCGGGTTTTAACCTGATCGTAGAGGCTGGGGGGGATAAATGGTTTTAAACCGCTTTTGTCTTTTGTTTTCCAGAAGTTCAAGACGGCATCCATGAAAAGGATAATCCGGTTGCTGCTTTCAACATGACTCTGTTTTCGCAAAAAGTGAATCAGAACATCCTTGCGGTTTGATATTTCATCAATGTTTGTGGAAATATCCCGAAGCTCGCCTTCAGCGCCGATATCGTTGAAAAAGGTCGGAAAAAGCCGGGCCATTTGCTTGACCAGGTTATAAACCGGCCCGATATCGCTGTTCAGCAGGTGGGTGATATCGCGCGGAAAAAGATCGGTGTCCTTTATAAACACACCGCACAAAGAAAGATGAATGATCAGCGCTGAAAGCAGCCGGGGCGACCATTTGGGATTCAGTTCGGTCAGCTCCAGCCACGTTCTGATGTTCAGGATATGGGCGCTGTTGACCTTGATTTGCCAGTCGTTGCCGACGCCGCCGATCATGGGCGCCTGGAATCCCAGATCGATCATGGAGTCGATAAAGGCGTTCACCAGGTCGATTTCATCGGTTTTATAAACGGCCTTGCCCATATTTAAGACGCAGTTCAGCGCCGTTTCCGGAAAGCGATGGGTGCGGGTTTGCAGGATGGAGAAGGTTTTCTGAACCAGCTGCTGAACGGTTTTCGCGTCTTCATGGCCGATGAGCCAGGTCAGGGTCCGGTTGATGTCCCGCAGGGCTTCTTCGTGAATGATGGAAAGGCCCGCAATATTCATTGTATGGAAAATAAATACCAGTTTCCACATGTTGCCCTGATCATGTTCAGACCCGGCCGCAAAGAGTTTTTGCGGAATGCCGCGGTACTGCGCCACGATCTGTTGATAACTCGGCAGTTCAATCAGCCGTTTTAAAACGAACGGTGCATCGGACTTTTTCTCTTTGGCAATGGCATCCAGTCTACCATTTAATTCATTGATATCCCCATGGGTGATGCCCCTGAAAATACCTTCCGGTATTTTCTCTTCGGCCGGCAGGCCGACCTCTTTGCTGAACCAGCTTAAGGGGTCTTCTTCTTTCAGCCAGTATGCGTATGTTTCCTTAAGGTATTTAAAAAGAAGCGAATTGACGGGTTCTAAATCAAGCGCGTTGCCGTCATCAGGCAGGCGGATGAGCAATTCCGCCAGGCGTTTGATTTGATAAAAGCTTTTGAGAAATAAAAAGAAATTGCCTTTTTTAAATTGCCGGATCTGGTTAAAAGCGCTGTTGAGAACCGGCATAAACCGGCCGATCTCGGCGCCGCTTTCTTTTATGACTTTTTGCAGAAAAAGAAGCAGATTGTCGGCCGCATCGGTTTTGACCTCCGGTTCCCCCGCCTCTCTGATGCTATTGGCAAAAATATCGACAATGAGCGCCGCCGCCTGGGGCCCCCTGGGATGATGGATGAAAAGATGAAAATAGTCCAGGGAATAGCCTCTGGCCTCCTTGACGATAAACAGCCAGTTTCGATAGGGATGGGAAAGCTCCTTCAGGAAAACCGTCAACCCCTCGGCCAGACCGTAGTAACCCGACATGATTTCCTGCAGTGCCGCGTATTTGGGGTCGATGGCCACATCGACCTGATAGCTGGCCAGATTGACTTCAAGCGCCTTGGACTCGACCATCAAATTCTCCCGGAGCTATACTGGTTTTAATAATCTCAATAATAGAATGTTATCAACCGCCTTATAACAATGACGACATAGGGTTAAAAGTCCTCCTGCCCCCCCGTGGCAAAACTGCTCGACATGAGCCATTCGGCCCTGAGTCATTCGACAGAAAGACTCATGACCGATGGGCTTGCCGAATGTGGAGGAATAATTCCCCTCTTTTGAAAAGGGGGGGGCAAGGGGAGATTTATCAATAAGCGTCCATTCAATTGTGAGATTATTATATAGCAATGTACCAGAGGTTCTCCGGGTTTTCAAGGAGATTGAGAGTAGGGGCGCCCCGTACCAGCAGGAAAGAGAATGCGTTCGCTGTTAAGGGAAAAGAGACCTTTACCGATGAGAGAGCGCAATCAGGCGGTACACCAACATTCCCGCCAGCCAGGCGATATCTTCGGGTAAAAATATTTTCCCGATGGTTTCATCGAAAAGGATGTTGGCCTCGGGTGGAAATTCCGGGTCGCCTTCCCACAGAATCAGCCGCAGCCGAACACGCGGGAACAGGCTGAACTCAAAAGCAGCGTCGCCGGGCTCAACCGCTTTTCCGCTCAGTTGCACGGAGGCCCGCACCAATCCGGCGGCATTGCTGCCGAATGTTTTTTTGAGCGGGTCCACGGCCCTTTTGACAAACGCGCTGAAATAAAACGCCGCACCCGGGATGTCGCGATAGGCCACCCAGTTTCCGGTCAGCGCCGGCACATCCTGGGCCAGCATATAATGCAGGATCAGAATCTGTTCCTGAATCGGCACATCCTTTTTCCCATCCTGTTCATCGCTGAAATCAAACTCAGGAAAATGAACGGTATAAACACGGTCCAGAAAGGGAACCCTGAAAACATGCTGCTCCGGCACGCTGAACTCCGTGCGCCGGGCGATCGCCTCAAATGATTCGGCTGAAATTTTCTGAACCGCTATTTTTTTTGCGGCAATATAATCGTCGATCCGCGCCATGGATAATCCCCCGTGCTTTATTATTATTTATAAAAGATGATATCGACGTATATACCAAAAAAAAGGTCATGACAATAACGGTTCCGGTTAAAAAAACGAAACCCTTAACTGCCCTTTAACTTCAGCCTTCAGCCTATCGCTACCTTTCTTCACCCTTGACACCCCGGTGCCTGTTCGCTAAAATCCCTGCAAATAAACGTCCAATTCCCCTGTCTTTATATATTTGGACGCAGACGGGCATAAAAGCATACCCGCTGCTCAGGCGCGGTTTGGCCGGAGGATACATGCACAAATTAAAATTGTGGATTTTCTTGGCAGCACTGATAGTCGTTTCCTGTACGTTGTCTCAACGCGATCCGACTGGGTTTGTTCCAATGCGAGAAGCGCCTGCCCCAGGGTATACGAGGGTGTCTGAATACTTCGGAATTGATTTTTATGCATAACGAAAATTTAAACGCCGGCCAATTGAAAAAGGATGACGGCCTGCACGAGTACGTACATGGCGGCGGAGAGAGACTATTGGACCCGAATGCGCGCAGCGGCATTTACATCAATGACACATTGCCAATGAGCGCCATTGTGTTTAAGAGAAAGAATTGCCCGGAAGAATATTGTTTTGACTCGCCGGTTGTAGTGCGAAACATCGACGGAGTTGAATTCGTGAGGGAACGGCCCAAGCCCGTTCAACCGACGCGCTGAATCGCCAGGCTGATGGATAACGCCCGACCAATATGATTCGGACAAAACTCAATGAAGCTTCGAAAACACTTACGGTTGTTGATTATTGTAACCATAGCTTGGCTTCTCTTTTGGATTGCAGGCCTTCCGGATTATTTCCAGCAATATTTTTTCAAATTTATGGTTATATTTAATGGGACATCCTGTGGCCCAAGCCAAACCCTGTAGTATGCCTCGGCGGCTGACGCGGGCCTCTCTAAGCAGCGGGGCACGGCATTTAGCGGAAGTGGATCCCGACCTGGGCGCTGTCCTCAGCCGACTGGGCGTGCCGCCGATGTGGGGACGAAAACCAGGGTTCCCTGCTCTCATTCAAATCATCCTCGAACAGCAGGTTTCGCTGGCCGCGCGCACGATGTATCGGCGGCTCACCTCTCAGCTGGGCGCTATGACGCCGGAAGCGCTCTATGCAATCCAAGTGAGCGGGTTGAGGAATTTCGGGCAGACCCGGCAGAAAGCCGGCTATTGTCATGGTCTGGCTGCACGCATTCTCGACGGAAGCCTCGACCTTACTTCAATTGCCCACGGCCCGGATGATATGGGAAGGCAGGCATTATTGGGTGTTCCAGGGCTCGGACCTTGGAGCGTAGACATCTATTATCTCATGGCCCTACGACGTCCTGATGTCTGGCCTCAGGGGGACTTGGCGCTGGCAGCAGCGCTCCGTGACGTCAAGCATTTAAATGCACTCCCCACGAGAAATGAGCAGCAGCACCTGGCTGGTGCCTGGGCTCCGTGGCGCTCGGTCGCAGCCCGGATCTTGTAGGCGCACTATCTCGTCGCACGAGGCCAGTACCTGCCACTGCCGGATTAAAAAGCGTGAGATTCTCAACTATGGATGCATCAAACGGCACCCATTTCCGGTAAGATTGCGCTAACGATACTTATTCACCAGAGCAAAAGCAAAAGGAGGATTTAAATGTCTGCAACTGATATTACCGGGCGATTGGCGCGGTACATGGTAGAAGCGCGGGACCGAAGTCTCGCGCCGCACGTGGCACAGGAAACCAAACACCGCGTCCTGGACACCCTGGCCGCCATGGTGTCGGGCGCCCATCTCAAACCCGGAGAGATGGCGATCCGGTACGCACGCGCCCAGGGCGGGGTCGCGGAAGCGACCGTCGTCACCACCGATATCCGGACTTCCGCCGTAAACGCTGCGCTGGCCAATGCGATGTTTGCCCACGCCGACGAGACCGATGACTTTCACCCGGCCGCAAAAGCCCATCCCGGCTGCTCCGTCGTACCTGCGGCCCTTGCCATGGCCGAGCGCGAGGGCAGATCGGGTACGGAACTGCTAAACGCGGTGGCGCTGGGCTACGACCTCTGCTGCCGCTTTCTGCTGGCGCTCGGCGCGGACCTGGTGCGCAAGACGCACCGCAGCGCCGAAGGCACCAGCTCCACCATGGGCAGCGTGGGGGCGGCTGCCGCACTGGCCCGGCTGGATGAAAAGGGGATGCGCCACGCGCTTTCATACGCCGCCCAGCAGGTATCGGGCATATGGAGTTGGGTCCGGGATGCCGAGCATGTTGAAAAGGCTTTTGACTTCTCCGGCATGGGCGCCCGCAACGGCGTGACGGCCGCAATCATGTCGCAGATGGGATTCAGCGGCGTCTGGGACGTGCTGGATGGCGAACACAATGCGTTCATGGCGCTGTCCGCCGACCCGAAACCGGCGGAAATGGTTGCGGAACTGGGAAGCCGCTATTACGTAACCGAAACCGCCATAAAGCCTTTTTCAGTGGGCTATCCGATCCAGGCGCCGCTGGACGCCTTCCTCAGACTCCATCGCGAGCACGGACTGAGTGTAGACAATGTGGAGCGCATCGTCGTGAAACTGCCTGAGGACGGCGCCCGCATCGTCAATGACCGGTCCATGCCGGATGTCAACTGTCAGCACATCATTGCGGTCGCCCTGGTCAGCGGCACCCTTTCGTTCGAGGACAGCCATTCCTATGAACGCATGGCGGATCCGAAAGTGCGCGCCGCAAAGGCGCGCGTTGAGCTGATCGCCGACCCAAAGCTAATGGACCCCGCTGCGCCGCGAAGCGGCCTGGTGGAGGTGACGCTCCGGGACGGCCGCAGCGTCAGCCATTTTACTCGCCACGCCCCCGGCACCAAGGAAAATCCCATGGATACGAAAAGCGTGAACACAAAGGCGCGGCGCCTGATGGAGCCGGTCCTCGGCGCCGAACAGACAGAGGGCGTCATCCGGCTGGTGAACAGTGCGGAAGAAATGGAGAATGTGCGCGAGCTGCGGCCCTTCCTGGCGCGTGATAGTCACTAACATTGCCTGCGATGCCATCTTCTATAGCGGTTGTCAAAAAAACGTTCCGTTATCCCAACGTTTTTTTCTACAACCGCTTATACCGCAATTCAAGGAAAGGTCAGGATTTCCACTTCAGGATGTATGGGGCTTTGCGCCAAGGGGTCCAATGTGATGCTTTATCCTCAGAAGTTATGGTTTTCCGAAGTTTTTCCTGATGATATTGAAGAAATCGTATCTGCCATTGAACACATCGTGACAGACGATTAATTTCAGGCGTTTCGTGTCGCCGAAGTCGTATCGGCATAAAAAAAGCCCCACTCGAAAGAGCGGGGCTTTTTTTAACAACAGGGTAATTCTTTAAATTTCCAGCCAGGAATCGGAATACAGGGAATTGCCCAAGATAACATTGACCGTTTTTACATAATCCTGCATTTCCTTGGTCAGGCCGCCCATATCGGGTGCATTGCCGTCCATGACCGAATGAATCAGCTCCACGACGTCCGGACGCTTTCCCTTGGCAATGGCGATCAGGCCGTCATCGCGCGGATCGGCGATGACCGAGTACATTCCCTTTCTTTCCAGCATGACCATGTAGGTCTGGTTGAGAATGGGGCGCAGGTGATCCGGCGGTCCGTTGGAGATGTTGGACAATCCGCAGGTGCTTTTGGCCCCCGGCGCAATGTCCTGGAGCATGGCCTGAAATTCCATCAGGCTGATGAGCTGGGGCTGCTGAATGTTCACCGGCGTAACGATCCCATCCACCCAGATTTTCTCATTGGGGATTCCGGCTTCATTGGCCGTATAGATTAATTCCACGCTCAGGGCGGCCCGTTCATTTTCGTCCCGGGGAAGGCCTTCCGGCCCCCACATCAGCGCGATAAAATCAGCGCCGCTCTCAGCCGCCAGTGGAATCATCTTTTCATAGCGCTCCGGCCGGCACATGATGGAATTAATCAGCGGCGGCAGCTTACAGACTTTCAGGGCCGCTGCGATGGCCTCGATATTGGACGTATCCAGCGCCAGGGGGACATCATCCACCACTTCCTGAACGGTCTGAACCACCCACGGCATCAGTTCATGGCCGTCTTTCTTGGCCGGACCCAGGTTGATGTCGATATAATCCATGCCCTTTTCCCGCTGGAAAAGCGCCTCCGCCTGGATCGGTTTGGGGTCGCGCTCCTTGTAAGCCTTTCCGATCGTCTTTGAAATTACGTTTAAACTTTCACCAATGAGTAACATATCTCCTCCCTTTTTGGTTATCTGGCCTTGAGAAATGCCGGAAGATGCGCTGCTTCCCGCGGGCCCACCGTGATCTTCCAGCCCGACAGCTCCTCCTCAACATCACCGGCAATCGCAGCGGCATAACCGGGTATGATCAGTTCCTTGTGATTGACCTTGTCCGCGATCCCGGATTTTTTGACAAACGCGCCCACATCATCGCCGGAAAATTTTCCGGCCGCCCAGGCCGTCATGACCGACAGACCTTCGGAATCCTTGATGAGAAGCCAGGAAGGAACCCGGCTCCCTTCAATTTCACCGGAAACGATGAAATAGGTCAGGGCAAAATTGGTGGTGACCAGTACAGGTGAATTCTCATTGGGGTTGCCGATTTCGTAGATGCCCTCGGTCACGGTCATGGGGCGCTGGGGGTCTGTAAAAATGTTGAGCCGTTCCAGCAAAAGCGGAAAGAGACTCTCGCCGCTGAAATCGGAAAGAATGACGGTGCCGCCGTATTTGGCGATGAACATGGCGGCAATCACGGTTTCCATATCGCTGTTTGCGGCCATCTCACAGGGAAACGTAATGGTGGGAAAGCCCAGGGCGCGGTTGCCTTTTTTCAGCGCCGCCCGCCGGATGCTTACCTGGTCCTCAAAGGCCTGCTTGACCTCCCGGGAGCCCGGATCCAGCACGATATCTTTAAGACCCATCTCGGTCAGTTTGGTGGTCAGCGCGATCAGCCCTTCCACCGAATCGGCCCTGGCGACAATGGGCAGATCGTTTTCTTTGGCCAGGGCGCCGCAGGCATCCATGTTGTCCGCGGTGGCGGCGTACAGCAGCGGTCGCTTGAATTTAGCCGCTTCGATGCCGGCCTTCAGGACATCCATGTTGTCCGACATCAATACCAAGTTGAACTCGGAGGTTTCCGCAATCAATTTCGCCTTTTCGGCAAAAGCCGCTTTGTCCCCGCCGACATCCTTTAATGCCACCAGTTCAGGCCGCAGGTTGAGCCCCACGCGTTCAAATTGAAACGCGTTCCAAATTTTCAATTTGGATTTGAGTTCCTCTGTCGGCAGATCGGATGCGATCATGGCGCCGATGGCGGTTTTGTTATAAAAGGTTTTCTCATGCCGGTAGAGCACGGTTTCGCCGCCGGTGGTAAAGGCTCTGACACCTTTTCCCACGGCGACCGGACGAATCGGCGGGGCCGACGCTTCCGCCAGCTGTTCGCGCGCCTCGTCGGATACGTACGGGCAGCTGTCCAGTTCGGCCTTGCCGGATGCCAGGTTCATGGCAAACGCCAGGCAGGTGGGCACACCGCATTCCTTGCAGTTGGTTTTCGGCAGGAGTTTAAATATTTGGATTCCGGTTAAAGCCATTGTTGTCTCCTTCTGATTTAGAGAGTTAACGCAGGTAGTTACGTTAATTGGATATCATGTTTCAGCGTTTGCTGGACATGGATTGTCGCCGTGGCTGCGGGGGAACGGGATCTTTATCCGTTCCCCCGCAGCAGACCTGACAATATCAGGAAATGATCGGGTCCATTGAAAGGGCCGGATGCCCTTTTTCCTTGAGGTAAGCCATAATCTCTTCCTCGGTGGTCCCGACCGTTTCATCGGCAATCATCTCATACAAATTGGGAACCCCCATGTCCGCGCCGCGCTTCTCAATTCTTTCCTTAATCTCTTCCTTGAGCATCTTGGGCATCCAGACCATCCGCAGGAGTCCGCCGTCGCCGACGATGAACTTGCCCTGGGTGATATTGAACTTGGAATGGCCGACAAAGCCGGGCGAAGACGCCCCGCCGCCCATTACGCCGGCCAGGGTGGTGAATTTCATACCGCAGGGGGTTTCGCCCATATATTCCCGGTTGACCGTCATCACGCCGTTACAGCCCGGCAGCATGGCCGCGATGCACTCGCAGCAGCCGCAGGTGGTCATGGGGTCTTTTACCATGGAGTAAAAGTTGTAATGGGTGACGGCGCCCCGGGAGGCCTTATAGACAAACTCGTTGACGCCTTTCCACTGTCCCAGAACCGGGTCCAGGCATTCCCCCTTCTGAATGGGCTGGTTCGGTCCGGTGGGGTTGATCTCAAAGGAAGCCTTGCAGTCCATCCAGTTATAGGCGCCGCAAAGGCCGGTTCGCTCCGGGCTGACCGTACAGACATGACTGGGTGCAAAGGACTGGCACAGCGTACAGGAATAATAGGTCTCTACGGCCTCGTCCGTCATCTTTTCCACCCGCTCATCCCGCATCTTATATTCTTCGCGGGCCCGTTTCGTCAGTTTCTCGACATCGGCCTTTTTGGTATAGAGGGTCACCTGGACCTTGTCCACGATCTTCTGGAAATCCTGGTGGAATTTGGCATGCAGGACCGTGCCGATATCCTTGAGCCTAAAGCCCTTCTCAACGGCGCCCTTGCTGACGCGGATCCAGGCGATATCCCGCTGGCCGATATGCATGACGCCCTGGATGTAGTTGATCAGGTGATGGATCTGGCGCTCCAGGATCGGCTCGAAATCCGCCTGGAACTCACGTCCGGCGATCTGTACATAGATGCCCAGGGGTATGTTGTCGCCGGCCTTTACCTTGTCGAGATCGTCGCCGATGACCTCGACCTTGCCGTCTTCAATCTCGTTCATATCAGCCATCTTGACCAGCTCGGTGCAGGGGGTCTTTCCGCCGCCCATCTGGCATAACAGGTCGGCCCCCCGCACGCGCTCGCCCTCATAGGCCGGGCCAAAGGCGCAGGGGATGTCGATGGTGGAAACCGTGACCTTGAGCCCTCTGACTTCAACCGACCGCTGCACGATTTCCTCATGGGGAACATTGGCCACCACGTGTTCATAGGTGCAGATGCCGGTGGGCAGAATTTCAGGAATATCGGTGTCCGCCAGGGTCGGAAAACCCCAGTTGACGCATCCGGCCGCAGCCGCACCCCATTCGGTGCCGACTTCGCCCAGGGCGTTGACGAATGCAAAAATCCGGTTCTTGTTGTACATGAGCATCTTTTTGTAGTCGCCCGGCTGAACCCCGCCGAAGGCCATGGCCGCCCGGTTGGCGAACCCGAGGGCAAAGATGGCCGAAGAAATATACGGCCCGAACGGTACGATGCGGGTATTCCAGCCGATCTGAACACCGGCCTCGATCAGCTGCTGGGCCACGCTGGTGTCATTGTGGCCGGCCGCCAGGAAAATATAAAGGCTGCGCTTCTGGTAATCCTCCACAATCATTTTGGCGATTTCCGGATCCGGGGCTGCGCCGACAATGGCCGCAAACCCGGGGGCCGAACCGTCCACGAATTCAACGCCTCTTTTTCTGAAAACGGTGTCGTCGGCGGCCCCCAGCCAGATTTTACCGGCCTCGATATCCGGGTCTTCCGAATGCAGGTAGAAATCCGGTTCATTCAGATACCGCAGGGCCTCGCGAATTTCAAAGGCAAACAGGGTCGCCATGCCGGCGTCCAGCAGGGGCCCGAGATAGGGCAGATGGTTGACATTCTTTACATGGGGGGGCAAGAGCCCCCGGGCAAAATCGAGCGGTTTTTTCATGTCCTCAAGGGTTTCAACCTTGATGCCGAGCAGTGAGTAGATAACCGGCAGAAAATAGGCCGTGTTGGGAAATCCGACCTTGGTATCCGCATTATAGGTCGCCAGCGCTTTTTTGTATTCGCCTTGAACCTTTGATACGATATTATAGCCACCTTGAATGGCTGCAAACGCGACTAATTTAGACATACGTTCCTCCTTCGTTGAGGATATTATCGAACCTCAGATTGTTAATAGAATCATCACCTGTTCCAATTACATGGCTTCCAGCTTCTGGCGATCGGCCATATCCATCAGGACGCGCTCACGGGCCTTGTCAATGCCCAGCGCTTTTCGCTTCTTGTCGATATGGGCAATCATCTTATGGGCATGTTTGATGGGGTCTGCCTCGCAGTCCCACATGCCGCCGTAGATTTTTTCAAGATCCTTGAACAGGTAATCCTGAAACTCAGGCGCGCCGGTAATGGGCATATGAACGCCAAAAACGGTATAGACCCCCGAAGACACAAAATATTGACCAATTGCGATCGCCTTTTCACTCATCCATTCCGGAGCGCTGCCGGCCGCCGGTAGATCGCAGATGTCTTTGCCGAGTCCGCCGGCTTTGACGACTTCGGTGGCTGCCAGTAAAATGCGGGTGTTATCCACACACGAGCCCATATGAAGGACCGGCGGAATCCCGACGGTTTCACACACTTCTGCCAACCCGGGCCCGCAGTAGACCGGCGCCGTTTCCGGCGTCAAGAGGCCGTGCATGCCGCAGGCGATGCCGGCGCAACCGGTAGTCAGGACAATCACGTCATTTTTAATCAGTTCCTTTATCAGCGTGATGTGCGTATTATTGTGGGTCGTCCGGGCGTTGTTGCACCCCACCACCCCGGCGATGCCCCGGATGCGGCCGTTGATGATGTTGTCGTTGAGGGTATAGTAACTGCCCCGGAACATGCCGCCCAGGTGATATTCAATCGATTCAACGCCGAACCCGGCAATCTGGGTGGCTTTCTGGCGCGGAATCATTACTTCCGCTTTGCGGTTCTGGAGGTTGTCGACGGCCATTTTGACGATGCGCTTGGCATCTTCCATGGCATGATGCTCATCGAATTCGATGTGGATCACATTTTCCTGCTCCATCTTTGCCATGGGATGGGTAGTAATCAGCTTGGTATGGAAGCACTTGGCCACATTGGCCAGGTTCTGGAATACACACTGGACGTCCACCACCATGGCTTCACAGGCGCCGGTAACGATGGCCAGCTCCTGCTGCAGGAAGGTGCCGGCCGGCGGTACGCCGTGGCGCTGCAGGATTTCATTGCCGGTGCAGCAGATGCCGCCCAGCTGTATGCCTTTGGCGCCTTTTGTCTTGGCATAGTCCACCATCTCTTTGGACTGGGCCGCGGCCACGATCATCTCGGAAAGAATCGGCTCATGGCCGTGGATGATGATATTGACATGATCCTGCTTCATGATGCCGAGGTTGGCTTCGGACTGCAGGGGATAGGGTGTGCCGAACATGACATCCTGCAGATCGGTTGCCATCATCGCACCACCCCATCCATCGGCCAATGATGTTCGGGTGCATTGCTTCACAATATTTTTATAGTCTTGATCGACGCCCATGTGGGTGCGATGCATGATATCGACCACTTCCCTGTCGATATTGCGTGGGAGTACACCCAGCTTTTTCCATCTTTCGTAAAGTGGCTGGGGCGCCCGTTTCAGGTAGCGCAGTTCGCCTTCCGGCTTGCCCCACTCCGCCAATGCTTTTTCAGCAACTTCAAGGGCGATTTCGTCAATCTTACGATCCACCTCTTTACCGTCGACTTCCATTGTCGTTGCCACGTCAAAATGAGGCGCAATCGACAGCAGTTTCTGGGGATCCTTTATTTTATAATCGTCGGTTTCTTTGGTTGCCACCGACATGAAAACTTCGGCCACACTGCGGCCGTGGTCCGAATGGGCTGCCGTTCCGGCTGCCACCATCCGGGCAAAGTTCCGGGCCGCAACGGTATTGGCGGTGGCGCCGCACAGTCCTTTGCGATCGTCGCCCCCTTCGATCCCCGATTTGGGAAGCGGGAGACGGCAAGGCCCCATGGCGCAGTTTTTACAACAGGTGCCCTGGATGCCTATGTTACAGGGCTTCATGCTCTCGGCCCTGTCAAATACGGTTTCAACGCCCAGTTCCTGGGCGCGCAGGATCATCTGCTGGGTTGCGATATCGATGGAAGCCTTGACGGGATCGGCCTTTTTTGAGGCCTTTTCCGATTTAACTTCCGCTGCTTTTTTTTCTTCTGCCATTAGAGGTTCCTCCTCATATTTGTTGTTCAAGCGATTAAACATGCGAGAGATCTTCCCGGTGTCTAAACGCGCTTGGTTTTTTCCTGTCGATTAAGCGACTCTTCGATGAATTCGCTGGAGTCTGTCCATCATTTTATCAAGCGAGGATTTCTGCTCCTCAGCCGCACTCATGGCAGCGGTTTTTGCCGGCGCCGTTTTTTTCTTGTCAATCCGTTTATCGCGTTCATTCCTTCGCTTTTCCCGAATCGCTTCTTCCTCGGCTTCGCGCTTGGCAACTTCGGCTGCCTGGGCCTTTGCTTGGGCCTCGATCTTGGTCTTTTCTTCGGCCTCGGCTTTTGCTTTGGCGTCTGCCGCAGCTTTGGCCTTGGCTTCCGCTTCCGCCTGGGCCTTTGCTTCAGCGTCGGCTTTTGCCTTTTCTTCCGCCGCCGCCTTGGCTTTGGCTTCATCTTCGGCCTTTGCCTTGGCATCTACCTTCGGCGCCGCTTTGGCTGCCGGTGCTGCAGTTTCTTCTTTTTTGGGCTCCGCTTTGGGCGCGGCCTTTGTCTCAGTTTTAGGCGCCGCCGGTTTGGCTTTTTCAGGAGCCTTTTCCGGCTTTGCTTCGGCCTTCTTGGCCGGCGCGGCTTTTTTCGCCTGATCGTCTGCGATGGTCAGGTCCGGATCGGGTGAAACAGCCGCCAGATCGATATCGACATCATCCAGTCTCTTGGCAATCCCTTCCACTTGGGTCGCCGTTCCGCCGGCGTCCATCAGATCGATAAAAGATTTGACCATGCGAACGGACTCGGGGTGCCGCATCATCAGAATATTGGAACCGGCCATCAGATAACCGACCGCCCCCACCGCCTCCATCAAAATGCCGCGTTTTTCCGGATCGCCCAGGGTGGGCGCTTCCTTGGCGTTCTGTTTGGCCTCTTTACACTTCCAAACCTCGTTGCCGAGGTTGTTAATGAGCGGCAGCTGCAGTTTGTCGTCCCCCTGGGACAACGCCGCCATTCTGATCCGCTCCATGACGGAATAGGAGTATTCCATGCCGTAGCCCAAACCGCCGGTTGTGGGATCGATAATCATGCGGTCCATGGGCATCCCCAGATTTTCCAGCAGAATATTGACCTGCTTGGCAAGGTTCACGTCAATGGGTGATGATGAAATCACGGTATGCCCGTAACCCATGGCGCTGGCGCCAATACCCTTATGGTTCTTGTCCTCCACCGGCCCCATGATCAGGTTGGCCCCCTGGCAGTCTTCAGAAAGCTGTTTCAACACTTCTTCATCTTTCTGGACATTGGCGATACCCCATATAATCAGCGGCACGTCGATGGCTTTCAGGACTTTCTTTACAGTGGCGGACGCTTCTTTTGCGCTTGTATTTTTACTGTTCGGATCGGTGCTTTTGAGCTGGAGCACGATCATGTCGGCGCCATACTCTTTGACACATTTTTTTGCCCAGGCGGCCGGATCGGAAATGACATCCTTAAACGGCGCCGTTGCCGACGCGGGCCATTCATCCGGTTCCATATCCCAGACCTCCATGGCGATTTTCGGCTTGTTGGGCATTTTCCCTTCAAACGTATAGAACGGAAAGCATGTTTCTCCGCCAACGGTGACGGCTTTTTTCCCTTTACCCAGGGAAATCTCCCTTATCCCGCCGGTATAAGATTCTTTATAAGTTTCAAAGCCCAAGGTTACCTCCTTTAAAGTAATGTGGTTATCGAGGTAGTATCAATTTAACCTTCAGTGTTTCCCGGAAAGGCATCCCTGCCCTCCCCGGCCGAATTTAATTTCAGACCCCCTTTCTATATAGATATTTTATTAAAAATGTATCTACGTCGGTAGATATAAAGCCTGTAAAATAAAATTTAAGTAAATAAGACCATGCGCCGGCCGCTAAGGTCTTCTTGGACCTGTCGGCCAGCAAACTGTTATCATTCAATAAATTCAGATGATTATAACTTTCTTGGGGCGGATTTTACCCATTCCGCCTAGTAAAAGACCAAGGGATTTTAATATATGGTGACAAACGATTTGTCAACGGCTAATCACGTGGTTTTATGTTCCGCTTTTTTCCTGATTCAGCTTTGCCTTGCGCGCCTCCTGACGGGCTTTTAATTTCGGAAACTTTCCCGTATCGGTGTGGGGCAGAAACAGGGCCGCCACATAGTTGTCCATGTAGGAGGTCGTCTCGGACAGCTCAAAATTGGTCATCTTGCGGGTCACCTCCACCACGTCCTTGCGGATGCGATTGGTCAGGGAGCTCATGCGGGCGCCCAGCAGGGACCCGTTGCCGATATAGGTGACCTTGCTCGGGTCCATTTCCGGCAGCAGTCCGATAATCATGGCCTTTTCCAGATCCACGTAGCTGCCGAATCCCCCGGCCAGAATGACCCGGTCCAAATCGGTCAGGGTCAGGCCCACCTCCTCCAGCAGTGTCATAAACCCGCTGTACATCGCCCCTTTAGCGCGAATGAGGTTGTCGATATCCGGCTCGGTCAGGACGACATCCCGGTCAATCTGGGTTTCGTCTTTCCAGGCCAGGACGTATTCGTAGATGCCGTCGCTTTTACGAATCCGCCGTGTATCTAAATCCCGGTTAAATTTTCCCAGACTGTCGATGATGCCCATTTCAAACATGGTCGCCACAGCCGTAATCAGACCGGACCCGCAGATCCCCTTGGGCCGGACATTGCCGATGGTAATATTCATGGGTTCGAGCGTCAGGGGGTCAATGGAAAAATCCTCGATGGCGCCTTTGCTGGCGCGCATGCCCAGCTTGATGCCGCCGCCCTCAAAAGCCGGTCCGGCCGAACAGGCCGCACAGGCCAGCCATTCCTTGTTGCCGATCACAATCTCGGCATTGGTGCCGATATCCATATACAGCGTCAGCTCGTCGGTGCGGTACACGCCCGAGCCCATGACGCCGGCAACAATGTCGCCGCCCACATAGCTGGAAACCGCCGGGTATACCAGCGCGGTCACATGGTCGCCCAGAGCCATGCCCAGATCGGCCGCTTTAATCGGCGGATACAGCGTCGCCGCCGGCACATAGGGCGCCCGGCGGATGCTGCGGGGATCGATTTTGAGCATCAGCTGGGTCATGGTGGTGTTGCCGGCCAGGGTGATGGTTGAAATTTCATCCGGATCGACCCCGCTCTTTTTGATAATTTTATCGAGGACCTTGTTGATGGTGGCCAGGACCACCTCGTTGAGTTTTTCCAGGCCGCCCGGTTTCTCGGAATAGACGATCCGGCTGATAACATCCTCGCCATAACTGATTTGCCCGTTAAAGTCGCCATACTCACTCAAAGCCTTGCCTGTCTTGAGATCAAGCAGCTGCCCGTAAATGGTGGTAGTGCCGATATCCATGGCGATGGCGCAGTTTCGATCGGTGGTATCGCCCGGCTGTATATTGATAATCCGGGTCTTGCTACCTTCTTGCACCGGCCGCGCCAGCGTGGCCGTGACCTTAAACTCATTCTGGCGCAGGACACGGGGTATTTTGCGAATCACGGAAATATCAACTTCCAGGCGGTGTTCATCATGCATCAGCTTCAAATAACTGACCAGCCGGGTCACATCGGGCAGGTTGTCCTGGGCGGTCGGGGCCGGCAGTTCCAGATATTTTTTTTCAACCGGGGGGACAAAAAGCCCTTTTTCCTTTAAATCATCCAGATTGATCTCTTTGATCCGGGCGGTCTGCCGGGGGGTGCGGTGCGCGTTGAGCACCTCGGCATCCATCGACGATTCTATCGGAACCCGAACCACCAGATCACTTTTAACCAACGCCAGGCAGGCCTGGCGGTAGCCTTTTTCAATGTCTTCCCGGTTGAGCTTTTCCGTAATGCCGCCGGACATTTCGCCTTCTTCGATGATCACGCGGCATTTTCCGCAGACGCCTTCTCCGCCGCAGGATGCATTCACATGAACACCGGCATCCATGGCCGCCCGGATCAGACTGGCGCCGTCCGCAACCTTAATTTCCCTTTTGTGGGGAAGAAACAGTATCTTATGCATATGCCTAAATTTTCCTTATTTTAAATTTTTCTAAATCCATTGGTACAGTTCGCTAAAAAGGCTTCTCATCCATTTTCATGCCAGACTCAGAAATTCAGCTCTTCAAACCGACAGCTCAACGCCAGGGTGTCCCCTTCAAATGCCGTATGAATGCTATAAGGCAGCGTTTTAAACAGTTCGATCATCGCCCGGTTTTGGGGAAAAGTATAGGCGAACAGCCCGGCAATGCCATTCTCCCGGGCCGCCTCCGACAGCTTTTTGATTAAAACCCTGCCAAGGCCTTTTCCCTGAAATTCCCGGGTCACCGAAAAAGCGATCTCCGCCATGTTTTTGGCCGGCTCTAGCAGGTATTCGCCGATGGCAACCACCTGCTCAAAACCGATCTCACCTATTACCGCCACTAGGGTCAGATTCTGGACATAGTCGATCTGGGAAATCTCCTGGGCCTCTTCCTGCAGAAAACTGGTGCGTTCGTGAAAAAACCTGGCAATAACGTCATCATTGGTTAGGTTATAAAAGTGCTCCTGAATGCGTCTTTCATCATCGGGCTTGGCCGGGCGGATGGTCACCGGTACCGGGTTGATTTGGAGGACCTCTTCCAGTTTTACCGGATAAACGCCGTGAATGGATTCCTTCAAGGTCCGCTCGGCGCTGAGCAGCCCCATTTTCTTGGCTTCATAAAACAGTTCGTCGCGAAATGACGGGTCTGCAATACTGATCATGGCAAGCGCCCGCTCCTGCAGGCTCTTGCCGAACAAGTTCACGGCGCCGTATTCCGAGACCACATACTGAACATCCCCCCGGGGAATGACCACGGCCGTATCCCGCAGCAGCGGCACTATCCGGCTGCGCTTGCCCTTCATGGAGGTGGAGGTGATCATCAGGATCGACTTGCCGCCTTCGGACTGGGCCGATCCCCGGATGAAATCGAGCATGCCGGTAACGCCGGAAAAATAATTAAACGGCAGGGCATCGGCCGCCACCTGGCCGGTGAGATCGATTTCCATGGCGACGTTCAGGGACACCATTTTATTGTGGCGGGAGATGATATTCGGGTCATTGACATAATCCGACGGATGAAATTCGATGCCGGGATTGTCGTTCATGAATTCATAAAGGCTCTGGCTGCCGATGGCGCTGCTGGCCACCAGTTTTCCCTCGTTGAATCCCTTTTTACGGTTGGTGATCACGCCCCGCGAAAAAAGATGCATGACATCATCGGTCAAATATTGGGTATGGATACCGAGATCATTCTTGTCCGAAAGCGCCAGCAGGGTCGCCTGTGGGGTTGTGCCCAGGCTGATCTGCATGGTGGCGCCGTCGTCGATGAGCCGGGGAATGTGACTGGCAATCAGGTTGGCGGATTCCGACTCCGGCGCCACGCCGAGGGTCAGAATGTCCTCCTCATGCTCCACAATGACATCCACATCGTTGACATGGATAAAGCTCCGGCCCAAGACCCGGGGCATGCGGGAATTGACCTGGGCGATCACCAGGTCGGCCGACAGGGCCGCCGACAGGGTGATGTCCACCGAAACGCCCAAGCTCATCCACCCGAAATCATCGGGCGGGGACACCTGGATCAGCGCCACATGGATGGGAAGCTGCCGGGTTTTAAACAGCCGCGGCACCGCCGACAGGTTGATGGGGGTGATAAACCGCATATTTCGGGCCAGCCCCTTTGTTTTGGCGGACCCCAGATAGAAAGATCGGATATTGAGACTGTGATTTTTGGTTTTGTTGGCGATCAGGGTAAGGGGGGTGCTCTCCAGAACCAGCAGGCGGACAACCTCAACATCGGTCAAATGCGCGGATGCTTCGGCAAATTCCCTTACCAGAGACTGGGGAACCCCGCAAGAAGAACCGATAAAGACTCTTTGCCCCGGCTTAATCTGGCGAATGGCATCCTGGATGCTGCACTTTTTTTGCACATAATTATCCGCCCAGTAGGTTGTAACCGCCATTCTTATCCCCTAAAAAAAACCGGAAGTTTTGATGCAGAGTTTTAAAATTTTTAAGTTAACCCAAGTGCATTTGAATATCAAGAAGAACATCAAAAAAGCAGGAATTCTCGGTGAGGGATTCAGCGGGATTTGATAACGGAAACGAAAGAACAAAAGGGTCGGGTAGACGGACACG